>NZ_SZZM01000004.1:300000-424033 GCF_005281615.1 Rhodoligotrophos defluvii
CGGTGCCGCCATCGGCATGACCCATATCATGGTGCCGTTTCTGGTGCTGCCGCTCTATGCGTCCATGCGCGCGATCAACCCGAATTACGTGAAGGCCGCCGCCAATCTCGGCGCTGGACCCGCCCGGAGCTTCTGGGACGTTTTCGTGCCGCTATCCCTCCCCGGATTGCTTGCGGGCATCTCCCTCGTGTTCGTGTTGTGCCTCGGCTTCTATGTGACGCCGGCGCTGCTCGGCGGAGGCAAGGTCATCATGATCGCGCTGCGCATCGATATGAATCTGCGGCTCTATAACAGCTGGGGCGCGGCAAGCGCCCTCGGCGTGGTGCTGCTCATCGCCACGGGCCTCATTCTCTATCTCGCCAACCGCCTCACCCGGGCCGGTTTTGGCGCCGGCGCGTTTCGCTGACCATGGCCTCGCACTGGCAAGCCACCCACCGGCAGCGCGCCTGGCTTTATGTGCTCGGCGGCGCGATCATGATGTTCCTGCTGCTGCCCACCTTGCTGGTCGTGCCGATGTCGTTCTCCGACTCCAGCTTCCTCGGCTTTCCCCCGCCGGGCTGGTCCACGCGATGGTATGAGCACTACTGGAACTCGACCGAATGGACCTCTGCGACTTGGGTATCCCTGCGCGTCGCCCTGGTCACGGTGCTCGTCGCCACGCCTCTGGGCACGCTCGCTGCCTATGGCCTGCACATGAGCCGCGGACCCCTCGCCACCGCCATTTTCTTCGCCTTGGCCACCCCCCTGGTCGTCCCCGTGATCTTCATCGCCATCGGCGTGTTCTATCTCTACTCGCGGCTAAACCTGCTCTACACGACCACCGGGCTGGTCATCGCCCATTCGACCCTTGCGTTGCCCTTTGTCATGGCGCTGGTGGCCTCGGGTCTCAAGAGCTTCGACGAGAATCAGGAGAAAGCCGCCCGCAGCCTTGGCGCACCCCGCTGGCGCGCCTTTCTTACGATCACCTTGCCGCAGATCAGGTTCTCCGTTATCTCAGCCGCGCTGCTCGCTTTTCTCACCTCCTTCGACGAGGTGATCATCGCGCTGTTGATCTCCGGCGGGCTCAACGAGACCTTGACACGCCGCATGTTCACGACTTTGCGTGATCAGATCGATCCGACCATCGCCGCCATCTCCACCATCCTGATCGGCATCTCGATCGGCTGCGTTCTGCTGTCCCAGGCTCTGCAGGCCAAGAGCGACGAGAGGGGGTGAACGACAGCCCCTTCCTTTACGCCGCAAACCGCTTTCCAATCTTTATGGCGGAGCATTTGTGGCCTCTACGGCGTTGTCATGGGAAGGAGCTGGGAGTCATTGATGCGGATCTTCGATCATCCGAGCTTTTCCGATCACGAGCAGGTCGTGTTCGTTGCAGACCGGGAAGCTGGGCTGCGCGGCATCATAGCCGTGCACAATACGGTGCGTGGTCCAGCGCTCGGCGGCTGCCGGATCTGGCCATACAGGGACGAGAGCGAGGCGGTTGCCGACGTTCTGCGCCTCTCCCTCGGCATGACCTACAAGGGCGCCATGGCGGATCTGCCGTTTGGCGGCGGCAAGATGGTGGTGATCGCCGATTCAGCCACGGAGAAGACCCCTGCCTTGCTCCATGCGATCGGCACGGCGGTCGATCGCATGCAGGGACGCTACATCACCGGCGAGGATGTCGGCACCACGTCCGACGACATGGCCGAGATCGCGAAGAAAACCGACAAGGTGCTGGGATTGCCGCCAAGCCTCGGCGGCAGCGGTGATCCTTCGCCCAGCACCGCCCGCGGCTGTTTCGCGGGCATCAAGGCATCCATCCAGCACCTTACCGGCGCGGACGATCTCTCCGGTGCCACGGTTGCGGTTCAGGGGCTCGGCCATGTGGGCTGGCGCCTTTGCGAATTGCTGGCTGGCGCTGGCGCCGTCCTCGTGGTCACGGACATCAGGCCTGAGACGGTGGCTAAAGCTGCTGCCCGTTTCGGGGCACGGACCGTGGCCCCCGAAGAGATCTATGACGTACCGGCGGACATCTTCGCCCCCTGCGCCCTTGGCGCGGTCCTGAACGATGATACGGTGCCTCGGCTCAAAATGCGCATGGTCGCGGGTTCGGCCAACAATCAGCTGGCGGCTCCAACGCATGCGGAGATGCTGCGAGATCGAGGCATTCTCTACGCCCCCGATTACGTGATCAATGCCGGCGGCCTCATTCAGCTTGCCGGCGAGTATTTCGGCTTCGGGCGCGAGGAGCTCGACCGCCGGCTCGCCGGTATCGGCAACACGTTGCTGCAGGTGTTCGAGACGGCGCAAGCGCGGGGCCTGTCGACCCACGAAGCTGCCGATAGGCTGGCAGAGCAGCGGCTGAAGCGCGAGCCCGCGCCGACTGCACAGCCTTCTCCCGAACGCGTAGACGCCGACGGATCTCGCGGCTAAGAAGCTTGCGGATAGATCGGGCCAACGGCCCCACACGCGTCAGGACAGAAGCAGGGCGCGACGGCCGTTGTCGCAGAACATTGCAAGGAAATCCGCCTTGGAGATCTCACCGTCGAGCAGGGCCGCCAGTTCGGCGGCATAGCGCACCGTGCCTTCGGGAAACGGCTCGCTGTTGACCTGGCCGAAATCGGTGGAGAGCAGGGTCTTCTCCGGACCGACGGCGCGGATCGCCTGGGCAAAGGCTGAGAGTGCGACGCCATCCTGGGTATGGATGGCGAAGCAATGTTCGACGAAGACCTCGGGGAACTTTGCCAACTGGCGCTGGTCCTCGTCGGAAAGACCAATGGCAGGATGGTGCGGATGGGTGAGGATCACGCGCTTTATCCCCATTTCGCGCGCCATGGGAACGAGGCGCTTGACTTCGCGACCCGACAGATGGCCGGTCGCAAGAATGCAGCCATTGGCCGCGATGGCTTCGAGTGTCGCGATCAGACCGGTCGTCGCGCGCAGCTCGCTGTCGAAGGCGACCACGGGCACCGGCTCGGAACTGGCGCTTGCCGGATCGGGCTCGTGGCCATGCGAGCAACATCCAGACCAGCGCGGGTCGAAGCCGAAACCATAGGTCTCGAGGTGCGCCACCGCATGGACGGTTGGCATCCAGACGACGACAGGTGCATTGTCCGGTGCCGGATCATCGACGCGGGTCCGATTCCCGGATATGGCACCTTCGATCGCCGCCGGATTGAGCCCGCCCACATAGTTGTTGAGGACCACCCCGCCGAAGAAACGGGCGCCGAAACGGGCGCGCGCCAGGGCGGCCAGCGGCGTGGTTGGATAGGTATGGTTCTTGAGCACGAGCGTCGCGCCGAAGGGGGCAGCGACGTCCGCCAGAGACTTCACGTCGTACCGGCGGATCACCAGCTCCGGGCCGACGTGATAATGGGTGTCCACAACCCCGGCGGACTGCAGCAGCTGTCGGATCTCTTCCGTCGACTGGAACATCTCGGTCTCTGCCTCGGCAACAGACGTTCACTAAAGCATCGCGCCGCCGGCCACACAAGCAAGGAGCACCCACGCGGGGGCTGTTGGGGTACCGCATAACTCGCGGTTTTGCCGTTGGGTCAAATTTGAATTGGCAAAGGGCTTGCCAGCCATGCCACTCCTGTCGGTCACCAACGATGGCTGGGAGCGGGCATGGCGTATCGTGTTGGGGTGGATGTCGGCGGATCCTTCACCGACTTCGCTGTGTTCAGCGAGACCGACGCGACCATCTTCACCCTGAAGGTGCTGTCGCGGCCGGATGCGCCAGGCGCAGAAATCGTGAGAGGCCTTGACGTCCTCAAGGAGCGGCACGGGATCGAGCCTTCCGCGATCAGCTACTTCACCCACGGCACCACTGTGGGCGTGAATACGGTCATACAGCGCAATGGGCAGGACGTCGCCCTGTTCACGACCTTGAATTTCGAGGACGTGCTGCAGATCGCGCGGCTGAAGATCCCGCAGATCCACAATCTCTACTCCAGGCGCCCCAACCCGCTCATCCCGCGCTGGCGGGTGTTCGGGATCAATGAGCGCATCGACGCCACCGGCCATATCCTGATCGAGCCGAGCCATGTGGACGTTGCCGATGCGGTCGCCCGGGCCAAAGCTGCAGGCGCCACGGGAATCGTGATCTCCTTCCTCCACTCCTATCGCAACCCGGCCAATGAGCTGGCCGTCAAATCGATGATCGCCGAAATCGCCCCGGGCCTGCCGGTGTTCTGCTCGAGCGAGATCTGGCCGATCATCCGAGAATATGAGCGCACCATCACCGCCGTGATCAGCGGGTATGTGCAGCCGAAGGTCGCGCACTATTTGGACTCGTTCGAGCGGGTTCTGCGCGAGCGCGGTGTCGCCTGTCCCCTGCACATCACCAAGACCAATGGCGGCGTGATGGGAATCGAGCAGGCGAAAGCCGAATGCGTTCAGATGATCCTGTCCGGCACGGCCTCCGGTGTCATCGGCGCCGGATATTTGGCCAAGACCTGCGGCCTTCTCAAGGTGCTCAGCCTCGATATCGGCGGGACCAGCGCCGACATGGCGGTCATCATCGACGGCACGCCGCAATATGGCGTGGGCGAACTGATCGGCGACTTTCAGATCCATGTGCCATCGGTGTCGGTCAGCTCGGTGGGCCAGGGCGGCGGCTCGATCGCCTGGGTCGATGAGCTCGGCATCCTCAAGGTCGGCCCCGACAGCGCCGGCTCCACGCCGGGGCCGGTCTGCTACGGACGAGGCGGCGAAAGGCCGACCCTCACGGATGCCGTTGCCGCAAGCAATCTCATCGGCCACATGCCGTTGGGTTATGGCGCGGTCACGGTCGACCATGCCGCCGCCCGCGCCGCCATTGCCCCGCTTGCGCAAAAGCTCGGGCTTTCGGTCGAGCAGACCGCCGGCAACATCATCGAAATCTCGGTTTCCAGCATGTATGCCGAGGCCAGCGGGCTCATTTCCCGCTACGGCATAGATCCGCGCGAGTTCCACCTCTTCGCCTTTGGTGGCGCCGGCCCCATGCTCGCTTGCTTTCTCGCCCGCGAGCTGAACATGCGGGGTGTCGTCGTGCCGCCGACGCCCGGGGTGGTCTCGGCCCTCGGTGGGCTCATTGCGGATCTCAAGAACGACTTCATCCGTACCCTTTACGTGGATCTCGACCATGCCGGGGTCACGCAGGTGGCAAGCCCCTATGTGGCGCTGAAGGCGACCGCGCTGGACTGGCTCCATCGCAAGCAGGGCCACGCGGGTGATGCGACGCTCGCCGTTTCCGCCGATATGCGCTACCGGGGGCAATCCTACGAGATCGAGACCCCGTTGGAGGAAGCCTGGATCAACGAGGCGAATGCAGCCGCCATCGCCGGGGCTTTCCATGCCGAGCACGAGCGCATCTTCGGTCATGCGGATGAGAACGCGTCTGTTCAGATGGTGAACCTCCGCGTCGTCATCTCCGGCGCAACGGCGAAACCCGGCATCCGCGCCCTGCCGCGCGCCAACCGCCCGGTTCAGCCAATGCAGCAGATCACGGCGTGGTTTGACGGTGCCCCGCACGAGGTCAGCCTCTATGCCCGCGGCAGCCTGTTGGCCGGGCATGAGATCGCCTCGCCCGCCATCATCGTGCAGGAGGATACGACCACGGTGGTTCCGCCTGGCTTCTCGATCACCGTCGATGCCTTCGGCAATCTGTTGATCGCGCTGAACCATGAGGCTCGCGAACATGGCCATTGACCAGCGCAATCTTCAGGTACTCGCCAATTTCTGTGGCGCTGCCGCCGATGCCATGGCCTTCACCCTCATGCGCACGGCGCATTCGGCCTTCGTGAAGGAGACTGAAGACTTTTCCTGTCAGATCGTGACGCGGGAAGGGCTTGCCTTCGGCAACCCGCGCCAGTTCGGTGCGCCCTGGTACAGCGGCATCGACTATGGACCGCTGATCGAGATGTTCGACAGCTATTCGGAAGGTGACATCTGCATCACCAACGATCCCTATAGCGGCTATGTCGCCACCCATACGCCGGACATTCACATCTGGAAGCCGGTGTTTTACGAGGGCAAGCTCGCCTGCTTTGCGGTCGGACATATTCACAATACCGATGTGGGTGGCGCCGTCCCCGCGTCCCTGTCGCGCTCGCTGACCGAGATCGAGCAGGAGGGCATCCGCATCCCGCCGGTGAAGCTCATGGAGCGCGGCGTGATGAACGCGTTCGTGGGCCGCGTGCTTCGGACCAATGTTCGCCTGCCCGATCAGAACTGGGGCGACCTCAACGCACAGATCGCCTCGGTCAATGTGGGTGAACGGAAGATCCTGGAGATCATCCACCGCTTCGGCTTCGACGCGTTCATCGATGGCGTCGAGCAGATCCTCGACTATGCCGAGCAGCAAGCCCGGGCCATACTGCGCAAGGTGCCCGACGGCAGCTATTTCTTTGCCGATTATGCGGACGAGGACTCGAGTGGTGGCCGTCCGTGCCGGGTGGCCTTGACGTTGCGTGTCCGTGGCGACGAGGTGGAGCTGGACTATACCGGAAGCGATCCACAGCTTGGGTCCTCCCTGAACATGCCGACCGGTGGCCGCGAGCGCCACCCACTGGTCATGGTCGGGCTCACCTACGTGCTCTTTACTCTGAACAACAACCTCCTGCTGAATGCCGGCACCTTGCGGCCGGCTCGGGCCATTCTGCCGGAGGGAAGCATCGTCAATGCGCAAGCGCCTGCTGCGGTTGGCATGCGGTCGCTGATCTGCGCCATGACCCAGATCGTCACGGTGGGTGCCTTCTCCCAGGCCCTGCCGGACCTGATGCCGGCCGCTTCTCCCGGCGGCAATGCCATCATGAACGTGAAGACCACGGCCCGGAACGGCATGCCCGTGATGGCGTCCATCGGTCCGGTGGGTGGGGGCGGAGGCGGCACGCCCTTCTGCGATGGCAGCGACGGCGCCGGTGGCGCCACCGGCTTCCTGCGCAACACCCCGATCGAGATCAGCGAGGCGGAAGTTCCCATCCATTTCCTGCGCTACGGCCTGTGCCCCGACACGGGCGCCCCGGGCAAATTTCGGGGCGGGCTTTCTGCAGTGATGGAATTCCGGGTATCCGCGCCAGGCACGGTGGTCACCGCACGGAATCGCAATCGATCCATCATGCCCTCCTGGGGCGTGCGCGGGGCGCAGGCCGCCAAGCTGTCGCAATTTGTCAAAAATCCCGACCAGCCCGAGGAAGTGCAATTGGGCAATGCCGATCTCGTCGAGTGCCATCCAGGCGATGTGATCCGCGTGGTCGGGCCGGGTGCCGGCGGCTATGGCGATCCGTTGGAACGCTCGCCCGAGGCCGTCTTCGCCGACGTCCGCCAGGGCTATGTCTCGCCGGCCAGCGCGATGGCCGATTATGGCGTGGTCGTCCATGACGGCATGCTCGACCTCGAGGCCACGAAGCGCCAGCGCGCCTCCCGCGCGCGCCGACCAGCCCCGCATTTCACCTATGGCCGCGAGCGGATGGAATTCGAGCAGATTTGGACGAAGAAGCGTTTCGACCTGCTGACCGCGTTCCTGTGGCAAATGCCCGTGCAATGGCGCTTTTTCCTGAAGCACCGGATTTTCGAGGCGGTCGAACAGTCAACCGAAACGGAAAAACCGGTCGAAGCACAAATGGTCGAGATTTTCGAGGCCTTGCGCAAGCAATACGCTCTGCCAATTCCATATCGGCCGTTCACCGTATCGCAACAGGACTGAGCGGGTCGTCGACGGCGCCAGATCCTCAGTGAGCGGCGCTTACCTGGAGCCGCGCGGCAGGCTGCAGCGTGAAGCGGTTGACATGGTACTCGTCAATCGGCGTCTCGGTCTTTCCGGTCGCGATGAGCTCGGCCATCACGTCGCCGACGCCCGGCCCCAGCTGGAACCCGTAGCCGCAGAAGCCGAAAGCATAATAGAGACCGCTCGTCTTCTCGCTTGCACCCATGATCGGCCGGTCGTCGCCGATATAGCCTTCAACCCCCGACCAGGTGCGGATCAGCCGTAAATGGCGCAAGGTGGGCGCCAGGCGCAGGATCTGCCGGAACTGCGCCATCAGCCCGGCTGGGTCATACTTCGCCCGGCGCTCGTCCAGCGCGGCCGGGCGCCGGTGAACGCCGCCAAAGATGATGTTGCCACGCGGAATTTGCCGGAGATAGGCCACTTCGCCCGGAATCTTGGTCGAGACCCCGACCACGGGATGAATGAAGTAGGGCGCCGGCTCGGTGACGCCCATCTGCGGCCCCGCAACCTCGATCGGAACCGGCTCGGCCAGCTGCTCGGCCAAGCCGCCACCCCAGGCGCCGCTCGCGATCAGAACAAGCGGCGCGCGGAACTGGCCGGTTGGCGTCGTGACGATGAAGTCCTCGCCGGTTTTCTCGATGGCCGATGCTGCGCAGTTCTCGTGGATGGCCGCGCCCAGCTTGGCGGCTGCGCGCGCGAAGGCTGGCGCAACCAGCCGCGGATTGGCGTGGCCGTCATGAGGTGACCAGGAGCCTGCCACCGCCTCCGGTCCGACGAAGGGAAACCTCTCGCGGATCTCGCGCTGGCTGAGAATGTGCAGTTCCAACCCATAGTGGCTGGCTTGCCGCGCATAGTCCTCCACCACCGCGATCTGCTCCTCGCTCCATAGGAAGCGAACGTGCCCGACCGGCATGAACTCCACATCCGATCCGGTCAGCGACGGGATCTGCGCCCAGATGGCGCGCGAGCGATTGGCCAGCGGCAGCTGCGTGAGATGGCGCCCCTGACGGCGCACATTGCCGAAATTGGTACCGCTCGCCTGCTGGCCGACCAGGTAGCGCTCCAGCAGGATCACGGAGAGATTGCGGCGCCGCAGAAAGAAGGCCGCGGAGCACCCCACGATCCCCCCACCGATGATGATGATATCCGCTGCGCCGCGTGTCTCAGCCATGGCCAACCTCTTCGCACACGCCGATGGGCAGCGGCTTGACTGGCGCCTGGCCGCGCAGCCGGCCGGAAGACTCCACCGATGCCTGCTGCGCGAAGGCGACGATCTCCTGGCTCGCCTGCCCGCAGAACCGGCCCTGGCAGCGTCCCATCCCCACGCGAGAGAAGGCCTTGGCGCGGTTGACCTCCGGCGCCTGGCAGGTCTCGACCGCGCTGCACAGCTCGTCCACGGTGATGGCTTCGCACCGGCAGACCACCGTGGTGCGGGGCATCGTGGCCATCTGCTGCCACGGCCAGGGAAAGGCCTTGGCTATTCCCTGCGCGAAGCGCTTGTGGCGCTGCATCAGCCGCCGCAGACGGTCCATTGCGAATCGAGGCTGGGCCCGTCCGAAGTCGGTCAGCAGCGCCATCGCCGCCAGCCGGCCGCTCGTCTCTGCCGCATCCGCACCCAGAATGCGCACGCCATCGCCAGCCAAGTAGACATTGGCAACCGAGCTGCGGCCGGCATCGTCCACATGCGGCAGCCATTGCCTAAGCAGCGGGTCGAAGGCGAATTCGCACCCGGCAAGATCGGCGAGCTGGCTTTCGGCCCGGAGGTGATAACCCATCCCTATGGCATTGCAGTCGATCTGCCGATCCTGCCCGTTCGCATCGGTGAAACGGATGCCGGCCACGCCCCTGTCCGGGTCGCCGAGCACCTCGCGCGGGAGGATGCCGCGCCAGATAGCAACGCCCGCTCGCCGCAGGCCTGAAACGAGCCGGGCGCCCTTCAGCAGCTGTTCGGGGCGCGAGGCCATCAGCGGCAAGCCGGCAAGATGATCAGCCATGCGCGATGTATCGAGTACGGCCAGGGGCGCGCAGCCGGCCTTGAGATACTGCCAGGCGACGAGATACAGGAGCGGGCCCGTGCCCAGGAACACCACGCGGCTGCCAATGGCGCAAGCCTGCATCTTCAGGGTGATCTGCGCCGCGCCGAGCGAATAGCAGCCCGGGAAGGTCCAGCCCGGCAGGGGTATCACGCGATCGGTCGCGCCAGAGGCGATGAGCAGCGCATCATAATCGAGCGCCTCGATCCGCATGTTTTTCTGGATGTGCAGCGTGTTGTCCTTCACCGCCCAGGCAAGCGTCTCCGGCCGATAATCGATGCGTCCGGCCAGTTGGTCGAAAGCCGAGTGAATGGCCCGCGCCTTGGCGGCTTCGGTGCCATACAGCGCCTCCGGCCTGCGCGTGAAGTTCGGGGGCTGCCGGCGATAGATCTGTCCGCCGCTGTAGCGCCCCTCATCGATCACGGTCGGCCGCAGGCCCGCCGCAACCAGAGCCTCAGCCGCGCGTGTGCCAGCGGGACCCGCGCCCACGATGACTATGCGGGGATCGGCCACAGTCCCTCCGGCGCTGTCGTGCAGATCTCCATGCCCTCGGCGACGGGCACCGAGCACGAGCGCAACCGCTCGCCCTCCCTGGTCCAGACCCAGCAGTCCTGGCAGGCGCCCATGAAGCAGAAGCCGGCGCGCTTGCCGTCGCCGAAATCGGAAAGCCGCGCGAAGCCGATATTCAGCATGAGCACGGTGAGCAGCATGTCGCCCTCCAGAGCCTGAACTTCGGCGCCGTCGATGATCAGCCTGACCGGTCTTCGATTCTGTTCGGCAAGGCGCAAGAACCTGGCTTCCATACCGGCTGCTCGTTGAAGGAAGGGGTCGGTATTCTGCATGCTTGCATGCCCGCGCTTGCCCTGGCCAATCGCATTTCATGCCTTGTATGTAACCTCGGGTTATGGGAAGTCTTGGCCCAGATGAGATGACGTGATCTGCGGATCCCAGGATATGAATGCCCGCCAGCTTGAAGTCTTCCGCGCCATAATGCGCGACGGCTCCGCCACCGCTGCCGCCAATTCCCTCTCCGTGTCGCAGCCGGCGGTCAGCAAGGTGCTGCATCATCTGGAGAGCCAGCTCGGATACAAGCTGTTCGAGCGTATCGGCGGCCGCCTCATCCCCACCATGGAAGCGCATCTGCTCTACGAGGATGCGGACCGCGTATTTCGCGAAATCGAGGTTCTGAAGAACCTCGCCATGACCATAGGGGAGCGCAAGATCGGCCTGCTCCGGATCGGGGCGAGCCCGCCGGTGACCTATTCCGTCATTGCCTCGGCGCTGCTGAAGTTCCGCCGGAAATATGAGACGGTGAAGATCCAGCTGCACACCTTGCCGAAGCGCGAAATCACCGAGCAGCTGCTCATCGGCGATATCGACATGGCCGTGACGCTCTCGACGATCCAGGCGCCCACCGTGCGCACTGAGGTGCTCGCGCCGGTCAGGATCATGGCTGTCATGCGCGAGGACGATCCGCTGGCTGAGAAAGACGAGATCACGCCCCTGGATCTGGCCGGCAGGCACCTGATCTCCTATAGCTCGGTCGCGGAAATAACGCCGGCGCTGGACGATGCCTTCCAGCAGTGCGGCACCGTGCGCGACGTCTCGATTCAAATATCGTCGTCGATCGGGGCCGTGCCGCTGGTCAGCGCCGGCTTGGGCATTGCGGTCGTGGATGGCCTGGTCGCCTGGCACAATTTCCAGGGGCTCGTGGCGCGGCCCTTCGTGCCGATCGTGACCATGAACATGGCGGTCTCGACCAACAGCGCGCGCCCGCTCTCGCGCTTCTTCAAGCCGTTCCTGAACTGCCTGCGCGAGTTGCTCTGATCAAGCGTTGCCGTCAGAGGTCGATGAGCACGCTCTTCTGCCGGCGGTTGGCTCTGTAGGCTTCCCGGCCGAGATCCTTGCCGATGCCGGATGACTTGTACCCGCCCGTCGGCAGGATATGGTCCCGGCTGCGGCCGTAGCGGTTCACCCACACGGTGCCAGCCTCGATCCGCTTGGTCACACGCATGGCCCGCGACAGGTCCCGGGTGTAGACCCCGGCGGCCAAGCCATAGGTCGGGTGCCTGGCCAGCATCAGTGCTTCGTCCTCGCTGCGGAAGGTCTGCATGGTCAGCACCGGTCCGAAGATCTCCTCCGTCACGGCCGGCGAGTCTGCGCGAACTTCGCCCAGCAAGGTCGGCTGGTAGAAATAGCCGGAGCGATCGATCCGTGCGCCGCCCGCCATGACCTTCGCGCCTTGCGCCACTGATGCCTGGACGATCTCCGCGATGCGCGCGATCTGACGCTGCGAGATGATCGGTGGAAAACCCGTCTCGGCCTCCCAAGTGGCGCCGGGCCGGATTTCCGCCATCCGCCGCGCAATGGCGGCGGCCAGGGCTTCGGCTGCGCTCTCTTCCACCAACAGGCGCGAGCCGGCCACGCAGACCTGCCCGGCATTGGCGATGATGCCGCGGGTCACGCAGTCCGCCGCGAGATCCATGTCGGCATCGGCGAACACGATCTGCGGGCTCTTTCCGCCCAGCTCGAGCGTCATCGGCTTCACGCCGATGCGCGCCACATTGGCCATGATGGCCTGGCCTGCGCGGGTCGATCCGGTGAAGCTGATCTTGCCGATATCCGGATGGCCGGTGATCGCATTGCCCGTGGTGGGGCCGTCGCCCAGCACGATATTGATCAGCCCGGCAGGAAGCCCGGCGCGCTCTGCGAGCATGGCCAGATAGACGGTCGAAAACGGCGTCATTTCCGACGGCTTGAGCACGACGGCGTTGCCCGCCGCCAAAGCCGGCCCCAGCTTCCAACCGGCCATGGCGATGGGGAAGTTCCATGGCGTGATCGCGCCAACCACCCCATAGGGCTCGGTCAGGATCATGCCCATCTGGCTTTCCGCGGTGGGCACCAGGTCGCCGCCCTCCTTGTCGGCCATTTCGGCGAAGAACCGGATCTGTTCGGCCGTGATGGCCACGTCAGCCTCGATCGCTTGCGCAACCGGCCGGGTGGAGGCGACCGCCTCCAGCCGTGCGAGCGTCTCCGCCTCGGCCTCGATCAGATCGGCCCAGCGGTGCATGGCATTCACCCGCTCGCGCGGCCGGCAGCTTGCCCAGCCGCTCGCTTTCAGTGCCGCAAGCGCCGTCTGCACCGCCTCGTCCACCAGGTTTTCATCGCCAATGGGACAGTCGGCGAAAGCCACCCCGTCGCTCGGCCGGTACAAGGTGACGCCGCCGGTTGCGGGGCGATGGCGGCCGCCGATGTAGTGCCCGCTGGGGAGTGACACGTCGGCGGGATCGAAGCTCAGGTCCATGCGGATATCCTCTTCAGCCGGCGCATCGCAAGTCCTGCCGCAGCTGCGGATAGGTCGCTCTCAGCTGGTCGAAGATCTCTTGGACCGAACGCGCCGTGCCGCGGGCTTCATCGGGCAGGGTCTCGACCGCGCGGAAAATCTCGTGCTTGATGAAGAAGCGCCACTCGACCGGCAGCGAGAACAGGATGTCCATCAGCGCGCTGTAGGCTTCCCCGGTCCAGACGGTCTCATAGGCGGTTCGCTGCGCGCCATAGTCGAAGAAGCCAGTACTCCGTCTCGCCTGCTCATCCTTCCGGCCGCGGCGCTCGGCGGCAGTCGCCGCTTCGTCCAGCTCGCCGTTCCGGAGCACCACGCCATAGTCGGACAATGCCGAGGCTTCCGAGACGAACCCCTTCTCCACATCGCGCAATACGCGCCAGGGCTCGCGCTCGAGCGGGCAGCCGCGGCCCCCGCCACCGGGCGAGAAGATGCGGAAGACATCGCCAGGCCCCGCCACCACGAAATCCTGGTTGCCCAGGGCGATCTCGCGCGGCGTGCCTGGGTTCAGCATGGAGCCAGAAGCCTTGCCGGCCTTGCCGCCGAGAATGCCCCAGGCGGAGAATCGCGACCGGTCCCGATTGCGGATGGTGATGCGCGTGTTCGGAGAGAACACCTTGAATTCCAGCACGGTGCCGAGGCCGCCGCGCCAGCGGCCCGCTCCGCCGGAATCGGGCGCGAGGCTGTAGCGGATGATCTCGACGGGAACCTCCGCCTCGTTGATCTCGACCGGGGTGTTCTTGAGATAGGCGCCGTCCGCGCCGGAGCCGTCGGTGCCGTCCCGGAAGGGCATGCCGCCGCCGCCGCCGACGATGGGGTCGATGGCGGCGATGACTCGGCGGCCGTCCCTGGGGTCGGTGGTCATCACATTGACGATGGAGCTGGACCCGGCCGGAGCCGCCGGCATGCGTTCCGGTATGGCTTGGGCGAAGGCACCGAAAATCAGGCTGCGCAGCCGGCCGCAGGTAAGGCTGCGCATGCCGACAGCGGCGGGAAAGCGGGGGTTCACCACGCTGCCATCCGGCAAGATGCAGGTGAACGGCCGCGTCATCCCCGAATTGACCATGATCTCGGGATTGAGGCTGTAGAGCACGTAGTAAACACCCACCAGCATCAGGGTGTGGCGCGGGTTGCCCCCGGTGGGCACGTTCAGCGATGAGGTGAGCTGCGGATCCGTGCCGGTGAAGTCGAGCACCGCCTCGTCGCCTTTGATGGTCAGCGCGAGGTTCAATCGCACCGGATATCCGCCGACGGAGTCCTCGTCGCAGTAATCCGTAAACTGATAGGTGCCGTCGGGAACGGAGCGCAGGATGGCCCTGGTCTGCACCTCCGCGTAGTCCATCACCTCGTACATGGACCGTTTCACGCTCTCCACGCCCATCTTGGCGATCATTTCCTGTATCTTCCGCGCGCCCGTATTGAGCGCGCCGACAAAGGCCTTGAGATCGCCCCAGTTCATGTCCGGCTGGCGGACATTGAGCAGCATGGTCCCCAACAGCTCCTCGTTCAGCATGCCGGCCTTGTAGAGCTTCGAGGGCGCGAAGCGTATGCCTTCCTGATGCACCTCCGTATTGGCGCGCGACAGCGAAGCCGGGACCGAGCCACCCATATCCGTGTTGTGGATGTGGCCGACCGTGAAGCAGACGATCTCACCTTCGTGGAACACCGGCTTCCACATGTGGATGTCCGGCGTGTGGGTGCAGAGAAACCCGCTATAGGGGTCGTTGGTGAAGCAGATGTCGCCGTCCTGGTAGCTCTCGACCATGCGGATCGCCGGACCATAATCCAGGCCCGGATACCACGTGGCGCCATAGTCCATCGGCACGGAGAAGGTCTTTCCCTCCGGCGTCACCAGGCCGATGGTGAAATCCTCCGTCTCCTTCACGAAGGTCGATTGTGCCGTCCGGTAAAGGGTATATGCCATGCTTTCCGAGGCGGCTCGGAAATGGTTGGCAACGATTTGCAGCGTGGCCTTGTCGGTCATCTCGAGCTTTCTATCAAGCCGCCATGCGGGACAAGAGAATGTTGCCGAAGGTGTCGACGCGCGCGTCGAAACCGGCGGGAATGCAGGAGGTGGTATCTGACTGCAGGATGATGGCCGGCCCTTTGAAACGCTGCCCCGGGCCGAGGTCATCCCGGCGGTAAAGGCCAGCCGTGACCACGGCGCCGTCGAGCATCGCTTCGACCTCACCGACAGGGACAGCTGGCCCGTCCGCCGCGGCAAGTTCGGTCAGATCGGGCTTGAGCCCTTCAGCCGTCGCGACCAGCCGCAGGTTCACCACATGGATTTCCGCGGCATCGTCGTGATAGGCATAGAGCTGCTCGTGCCGCGCGTGGAACGCAGCGCTGATCGCCACAAGATCGCCTGCTGCGATCCACGCCGCCTCGAGCGGCACTTCGATCTCGAAGGATTGCCCAGCATAGCGCATGTCGGCCGAAAGCAGATACTGGGCTTCACCGTGGAACTGCTGTTCATTCTGAAGCCAATTGTCGGCTTGCGCGCGAAGGGTTGCATAGCCGTCGGCAAGCTTGGGCAAGGTTTCCGCCGACAGTGACACATAGAGGCTCTGGATGAAGTCGTTGCGGATATCCGCGACGAGCCCGCCAAGCGCCGAGACGACACCGGGCCGCAGCGGTATGAGCACTTTGGGGATGCCGAGCTCCCGTGCCAGCATGGGTGCGAGCATCGGTCCCGCGCCGCCAAAGGCCAGCATGGTGAACGCGCGCAGGTCGATGCCATGCCGCGCGACCAGCTTATTGATCTCCAGGAACATGCCCGAGATCGCGACATCGATGATCGCTTGAGCCGTGCGTTCGACCGTCCAGCCCAGCCGGTCGGCGAGTGCCCCGACCGCCTTGCGTGCCAGCGCGCGGTCGACGGAGATCGCGCCATAGGCGAGGCTCTCGTGTCCAATGAGGCCGCAGACCGCGAAGGCATCGGTGATGGTCGCGCGCTCCCCGCCACGGCCGTAGCAAGCCGGCCCGGGGTTCGATCCCGCGCTTTCCGGGCCGACCTTCAGCACGCCGAAGTCGTCCACCCACGCGATCGAGCCGCCGCCATCGCCGATGGAACTGACCGCGACGGCGGGAACGTGAAGCACGTGCTCGCCAATCTTCTCTCCCGTGGCGTATTGCGGCTGGCCGTCATTGATAACGGCCACGTCGGCGCTCGTGCCGCCGATGTCGATGGTGAGCACATGATCGATACCCGCCTTCTTGGCGATGAAGGCTGCGCCCATCACCCCGGATGCCGTGCCGGATAGGAGCATGCTCACACAATTCGTCTTGCCCAGTTCGGCATTCATGATGCCGCCGTTGGACTTGGTGATGAGCGGTGCCGAGGGAACGCGATGTTCACGCAGTGCCTGCTGCAGGCGGGTGATGTAGTGCGCCACGCGCGGGTGGACATAGCCGTTGATCACCGCCGTGGTGGTGCGCTCGTATTCGCGGATGACCGGCCAGATCTCGGTCGAGGTGAAGACGAATAGCTCCGGTGCGAGGGCTTGGACGAGGCTCTTGGCCTCGCGTTCGTGCTGGTCGTTGCGGTAGGCATTGATGAAGGAGATGATGATCCCTTCGACGCCCCTGACCTTGGCCGCGCTCACGGCGGCCTCGATGCTGCCCCGGTCGAGCGGCCGGCTGACGGTGCCGTCCGACCGCATGCGCTCGGCAATGGGAAAGATCCTGTCGCGCGGAATAAGCGGGTCGGCGCGGAATGACATGAGGTTATAGGTTTCCGGCATGCGCAGCCGGGCCAGTTCCAGCACGTCGCAGAAGTTCTCGGTGGCGAACAGCGCCAGCTTCGCGCCGGTGCCCGTGATCACCGTGTTCACGCCGACCGTGGTGCCGTGAATGAAATGCGAAATGGCGGATGGCTTCACGCCGATGCGCTCTTCGGCGAGCTTCAGGCCGGTCATCACCTCCGCGCCAGGATTATCCGGAGTGGTCAGCACCTTGAAGGTGGACAGCGTCTTGGTCCCTTCCTCGAAGAAGCAGAAATCGATGAAGGTGCCGCCAATATCGACACCGACCCGGTAACCCATTCAAGCTCTCCAGATTGAGAGATGGCACCGTGTGTTTATGGATGTGCCATCCAGGTCTCGGCGTAATCGGACCGATGCGGTCCGCTCGCCCAAGGAACACCCAAAATGGGGGAAATCGTCCAATTCCATGATATTGCGTCCATATAGCCATAAGCTATGGACGCTGACGGAACACGACTCCTGCCAGCACCACCGACGGCCAGGTTTATCTCAGATGTCCGCTTTCGCTTCGGGATTGCGGGGCACCACCACCGTGTCCTGCACGTGAAGCTTCAGGCGCACGGTCGCTCCAGCCTGGGGAAGAGACCGGGCATTATAGGAATGGCTGGGCAGCCGGAAGTTGATGCTCGTCCCGCCCTCCAGCCGCACCGCGCCTTTCAGGCTTTCGCCCTGGAACACGAGATCGGTCACGACACCCGAAAGATAGTTGCTGCCCGGCTCGTCCTCGGCGCCGCACGGCAGAATCGTTTCAGCCTGCAGTGCAAGGAAAAGCTCCTCGCCCGCAGGCACCTCGCGCGGCGTCTGCAGCGTGAACGGCCCCAAGGCGACCTGCCGGGAGCCGACCCGCCGGGTGGGAACCAGGGTCGACTCGCCCACGAAGCCCGCAACGAAATGGTCCACGGGAGAGGAGTAAAGCGCGCGCGGCGTGTCGATCTGCACGATCCGGCCGGCATGCATCACCGCAACCCGATCGGACATGGTCAGGGCCTCGCGCTGGTCGTGGGTCACATAGATGATCGTCGCGCCGAGCTGACTGTGAAGCTTGCGCAATTCCAGCTGCATGCTCTCCCGCAGGTTCTTGTCCAGGGCCGAGAGCGGCTCGTCCATCAGGATGAGGCGCGGCTCGAACACGATGGCCCGCGCCAAGGCGACGCGCTGCTTCTGGCCGCCCGAAAGCTTGCTGACGGGGCGGTCGCCATAGCCGCTCAGCTCCACCGTCGCCAAGGCGCGGTTCACTTTCGCCGCGCACTCCGCCGCCGAAACCTTGCGTGCGCGTAAGGGAAAGGCGATGTTCTCCGCCACCGTCAGATGCGGGAAGAGCGCATAGTTCTGGAACACCACGCCGATGTCCCGCTTCTGCGGCGGCAACAGCGTTACGTCCGCATCGCCGAAGAACACATGTCCCGAGGTTGGCCGGATGAAGCCGCCGACGATCTGCAGCAGCGTCGTCTTGCCCGAGCCGGACGGGCCCAATATCGACACGAACTCGCCCGCGGCAATGTCGAGGGATACGTCCCGCAAGGCGTAGAATTGGTGGTAGGCCTTGGACAGGTTCTGCACCCGGGCCGGAACAAAGCGGGATATCGCTCGCATATGCGCTACCAAAGTTTGGAGTTGGCCTTATCAGGAGCCTGAACCTTGCCTCGCTCCTGCAACGACTGGGACGACCAGCTTCACTGCATTTGTGATTTCCTGCCCCGCATCCCAAACAGGATGACGAGCGAGAACGAGATGGCGATCAGCACCGAGCTGATGGCGGCAATGGTCGGGTCGATCTCGTTTCTCAGGCTCATGAACATGCGTCGTGGCAGGGTCTGGTTCTCCCCGCCGGCGATGAAGATCGACACCACCGTTTCATCCAGCGCTCCGATGAAGGCGAACAGCGCGCCCGTGATGATCGACGGCTTGATCTGCGGCAGGGTCACCTTCATGAACGCCTCGAAACGGTTCACCCCGAGGCTGCGCGCCACGTCTTCCTGGCTCATGTCGAAGGACCGCAGCCCGGCCAGCACCGCAATGAACACATAGGGCAGGTTCATCATGGTATAGGCGCACACCAGCCCTGTTTTGGTGGCGACGAGACCCACCTGCGCATAGACCATGTAGATGCCGGCGGCGAGAATGATGACCGGCACCATCACCGGCGTGAGCAGCCACAGCTGCAGCAGCCGCACCAGCTTGGACGACGAGACGTTTGCCGCATAAGCGGCCGCCGTTCCGATCGGCACGGCAAACACCGTGGCCAAAGTGGCCAGCAGCACGCTCGTGCGGGTCGCGTCCATCCAGTCGCGATCGCCGAAATAGGCCTCATACCAGCGCAGCGAGAAACTCGGCGGCGGAAAGGTGAGAAAGCGCGACCCCGAGAAGGACATGATCACCACGATCACGATCGGCAGGATCAGGAAAGCGAGGATCGCGACCGTCGTTGTCCAGAGCAGGGGGCGAGACCAGGTCTGCATGCCGGCAGTCCCTAGCGCATGCCGACGATCTTCTCGACCGGCAGGATGCGATCCACCAGCCAGAAGATCACGAACACGATGAGCAGCAGGATCATCGCGACGGCACTCGCCGCGCCGAACTGCAGGTAGAGCTCGATATTGCGCTGAACGAGCGAGGATACCAGGATGGTCTTGCCGCCGCCCAGCAGTTCCGGCGTGAGGTAGAAGCCGAGAGAAAGAATGAAGACCAGCACGCTGCCGGCGAACATGCCGGGAAGGGAGAGCGGCAGCAGAACCCGCCTGAACACGTACCAGGGGCTGCCCCCCAGGCTCGAGCCGGCCTGCAGCAGGTCCTGCGGTATTTTGCTGATGGCGGCATAGAGCGGGAACACCATGAAGGGCAGCATCACGTGCACCATGCCGATCAGGACGGCAAAGGTATTGTGCGACAGCGACAGCGGGGCATCGATGATGCCTGCACTCATCAGCAGACTGTTGACGATGCCGCGGCGCTGCAGCACCACCAGCCAAGCATAGGTCCGCACCAGCACGCTCGTCCAGAACGGCAGCATCACCAGCGCGAGGATCAGCGTCGACCAGCCGCGGGGCGCGATGGCCGCCGCATAGGCCAGCGGAAAGCCCAGCAGGATGCACAGCACGGTAACCGCGACGCTGATCTCGAGCGTGTCGTAATAGGTCCGCCAATAGATCGGCTCGTCGAAAATGCGGGCGTAATGTTCAAGGGTGAGGTGCCCGCCTTCTTGAAACGACTGGATCGCGAGAATGAGCAGCGGCACGCCGAGAAAGAGAACCACAAGCATCACCGCGGGCATGAACAGCATCAGGTAGATGCGCTGTTCCTTCCTTTCTTCCCGGGCAATGGCCTGCTCGATCGGAAGATCTGACATGCTGACAGTTCTTCCTGCCTCATGCGGCGTCGCGAGCGTGTAATTCTGCTGCTGCACAATGTCCCCTAATTGTCTGCTTGCACGGCCGAGGTGCATTATCGCGGCATCGGCAGCACCCGTCCACCTTGCGGGGCCGAGCGCTGCCGGGGGAGCGTGCCGGTTTTACTTCTGCATGAATTCGAGCCAGCGCTTCTCCGCATTCGCCCCGGCTTCCGATGCCCACCACGCCGCATTCAGCGGCACTTGGACCTTAAGGTTCTCCGGCGCTGTCGTCAGCCGCGCCAGTCGCTTCGGCTCCACATGCTGCGCGAACGCCGTGTTGAGCGGGCCGGTCAGGTAGTCGGTTGCCCAGCCTGCCTGTCCTTTGGGATCGAGCAGCGCGTTGATGAATTTCATCGCCGCATCCTTGTGCTGCGTCCCTTTCAGCACGGCCAGGCACGTATATTCCATGATCGCCTGGTTCCGGGTGAATTTGGCAGCCGCGCCCTCTTGTATGGCCGTATCCGCGCGGCCGTCCCACAGGGGCAGCATGTCCACTTCCCCGTCGAACAGCAGCTGCGTGGTTTCGGCGCCGGAGGTCCACCACACATTGATATGCGGCTTGATTTCCTCGAGCTTCTTGTACGCTCGGTCCACATCCAGCGGATAAAGGTCCTCAGGCGCGACGCCGTCTGCCAGCAAAGCAATCTCCAGCGTCGGGCGCGCATAGTTGCGCAGGGCCCGCCGGCCAGGGAACTTCTCCACATCCCAGAAATCGGCCCAGGTCTTCGGACCGTTATCGCCGTAGGTGTCGGTGTTATAGGCCAAAACGGTCGCATAGGCCGAGAGCCCCACCGAGTATTCATCCTTGAACTGCTCGGGCACCGAGGCGGCGTTCGGAATTTCCGAATAGTCCAGCGGCTCGAGCAGGCCTTCCTGCTGGCCGCGCGCGCAATATCCGGCGGAGAAGTCGACCACGTCCCAGGTCGGCTTGCCCGACAGCACCTGCGCCTTGAGAACGGGGTAGCGGTCGGCATTGGGATCGGGAACGACCCGGATGCCCAGCTTCTGCTCGGCTGGTCCGATCAGGGTCTTCTTCATCACGTCCAGAATGTTGCCGCCGTCGGTCGCGTAAGTCACCGTTTCCTGGGCGACCGCTGGAGAAAACAATGCGGCGGCAAGCACAAGGCTCAGCCCCATCACACGCGAAAAAGCAGGTTTCATCGGCTCGATCCCCTCTGTTCTGTGGCGTTTTTCGGTGAATAGTGCCCTGGGGCGACATGCCTGAACCAATGAAAATTGCTGTGGACTCTATAACACCGCCTCATGGCCGGCCCGGAAGCGGGCGCGTCTGCTTTACTTACTCACAACCCCACGAGCGCCGGCAGGCCGCCGATATCGGAAATGATGTCGGTTGCGTATTCGGGCGCGATCGGCTCGAACCCGCGTGCAACGTGAACGCGGCGGCCGAACTTGAGATCGCGGGCCGATTGCAGGTCGTACCGGTAGCTGGCCGAGACGTGCATGATCTCGGAGGGATCGCAGCTCAGCTTGTCCAGCATGTACTCGAATGCGCGGAACCGCGGCTTGTAGGCGCCGGCGTCTTCCGCCGTGAACACCGCGTGGAATGGCGCGCCCAGCTTCTCCACGTTCTGGTGGATTTGAGCATTGGAGGCGTTGGACAGGATAACCAGAGGGAATGCTCTGCCGACGCGTCCCAGAGGCTCGGGCACGTCGTCCCAAGGTCCCCAGCTGGGCACGGTCTCATAGATCTTCGTCGCGTCCTCGGGCCGATAGTCGATCTTCCAAAGCCTGCAAGTCCGCTCGAGCGCAGAGGCAATCACCTCCGCATAAGGCTTCCAGGCGCCCATCACCTCGTCCAGCCGATAGGCTGCGAAATCGCGCGAGAACGCGGGGCTCTGTTCATGCGGAATGCGCCCTTTGCTGACCATGTCGGCCATGTCGCCCATGCGGAATCGCGTGAGCGTGCCATAGCAGTCAAAGGTTATGTATTTGGGGCGAAACACGCTCATGGGAGTTCCTCGCACTGTTGATGAGGGAAAGGGTCAACCATCGGGTATGCACGTTATATTCGGTGGCTAAGGCCCAATTTCGTGCCGAATATGGCCGCCCGAACAGCAGGAAACGCTGGCCCGGGCGTCTTTGCCGCTCAATCGGCCTCGCCGAATAGAGCGTTGATCGGATAGTAGCTCTTCACGACAGGTGACTTGATCACCACGTAGCTGAAGTATTTCTCAATGCCGAGGTTGCGCTGCAGAAGGCCCTCGATCGTCTCCTGGTAATGCGCAATGCCGCGGGTGACGAATTTCAGGAGATAATCGTAGCCGCCACTGACCAGGTGGCATTCCATGATCTCGTCGAGACTGCGCGCGGCCGCCTCGAACCGCGCGAAATCACCCTGCTTGTGATCCGACAAGGTGACCTCGGTGAACACCAGGACCACGTCCCCCAGCTTCGCCATGTTGATCGCCGCGCCGTAGCCGGAGATATAGCCCGCTTTCTCCAGTCGCCGCACCCGCATCAGGCATGGGCTGGGCGACAGCCCCACGATGCCGGCAAGCTCGACATTGGTCATTCGGCCATTCTTCTGCAGTTCGCAAAGGATCTTCAGATCGATCCGGTCAAGTTTCGCCAGCCGCAATGTCAGAAGCCCTTCTCGGGCTCTCCCCGAAGGAAGAGCGACGCCCCGTTCCGGAACGAATCCACCGCAGCCCGGCGCCATATTCCAATTCCCAGAGCGGCAGGTCACATAACCCGCCGTAGCGGATAGCCCGGCTGAACCGCAAACTGTTTCGGCTTGGATCGGCAATACGCAATTCTGTGCTCGAGCTGACCCGACAAACATATTGAATATTCGATCCATCCGGTCATCTGATAGGGCCAACGGATGCGATCCGCGCGACGCGGCTGCTGTCAACCAGGATTCTCTACATGAAGACCGTCCCCTATTGGCTGGATACCCGGCCCGATTTCCGCTCCGCTTGCGTGGAGCCGCTGCCGGACAAGGCCGACGTCGTGGTGATTGGCGGCGGATTCACCGGCCTGTCCTGCGCACTGGCAACAGCCAAACGCGGCGCCGGCGTGGTGCTCCTGGAAGCCGATGTGGTGGCGGCCGCTGCGTCCGGTCGCAATGGCGGACAGTGCAACACCGGCTTCGCGCATGATTACCGGCAGGCGCGCGACCTGCTCGGGCCGGACAAGGCGCGCGAGATTTTCCAGTCCTATAATGCGGCTGTCGATACGGTGGAGCGCATCGTGCGCGAGGAGGGCATCGATTGCGCGTTTCGGCGTGTGGGCAAGCTGAAGCTCGCGGTCTCTCCGGCCGCTTTCGATGATTTCCGGCGGTCGGTCGATCTCATCAACCGCGAAGCCGACCCCGAGGTCTACGCCGTGGCCAAGGCCGATCTGCACACCGAGGTCGGCTCCGACCGGTTTCACGGCGGGATCATCTATCCCCGAAGCGCCATGCTCCATGTCGGGAAGTTCGGGGTCGGGCTCGCGGAAGCCGCTGCGCGAGCGGGTGCCCGCCTGTATGAACACACACCCGTCGTCCAACTCGAGCGCATCGCGGGCAGCCGCTATCGCGTGACCACACCACGCGGCAGCATGGAAGCCGGACAGGTGGTGATCGCCACGGGCATTTCCCGGCAAGGGCCGTTCTTCTATTTCCGCCGCCGCATCGTGCCGGTGGGCAGCTTCGTGATCGCAACCGAACCCCTGGATCAGTCCACCGTCGATCGTCTCATTCCCAAGCATCGGACCGTGGCGGTCGCCCGCAACCTAGGCAATTACTACCGCATCTCGCCGGATAACCGGCTGATCTTCGGCGGCCGCGCCCAGTTTGCGGTTTCAAGTCCGCGGGTCGATCTGCGGAGCGGCCGGATTCTCGCTGGGCAGATGCGCGAGATCTACCCCAAGCTGCGCGACGTGCGGCTCGACTACTGCTGGGGCGGCATGATCGAGGTGACCCGCGACCGCTTCGCGAGAGCGGGAGAATACAAGGGCATGTATTATTCGCTTGGCTATAGCGGCAGCGGTGTCCAGGCAGCCACCCACATGGGCACGATCCTGGCCCGAATGCTCGAAGGCGATGCCTCGGCCAACCCATACCGCGATCTGAGCTGGCCGCCTATCCCCGGGCATTTTGGTCCGCCCTGGTTCCTGCCCTTCGTCGGTGCCTATTACAAAGTGAAGGACAGGCTGGCCGCGTGATACCCGATCCGCCTCCGCAGGAATGGCACAAGGATGGCTATTGCCTCAGCACCGACCGCCGCCGGTTGGACCTCGCGATCATTCTGAAATTCCTGGCCGAGGACTCCTACTGGGGGCAAGGCATGACGCTGCCGCTTCTGGAGCGTGCCCTGCAAGGCTCCCTCCCCATGGGCATCTATGCGCGCGACGGCTCCATGGCGGGGTTCGGGCGTGTCGTTACGGATTATGCGGTGTTCGCCTATCTTCGCGACGTCTTCGTTCTCCCGGATCACCGCGGCAAGGGCCTCGCCACCTGGCTGGCCGTCGCCATTCGCGACCATCCGGCGCTCGCGACCGTCAGCACCTGGCTGCTCGCCACCAAGGATGCGCAGACGGTTTACCAGCGGGCAGGCTACCAGCCGGTGCCACATCCGGAATACTACATGATCATCCGCAAGCCACTGGCATAGATGCGAAATCACGGCGCAGCGATGCGCTCGACCCAAGCCCTCACCGCTCGCGCCATCGTCCTCATGTGGTCGGCTGCGGAATAGCCGGAGATGCTTCTGCGCGGCCTCAAGTCGTGGTCGCCATCCTCGAGCCATAGCAGCTCGATCCGGTTCGACAGCTTATAGGCGCCAACCTCCTCATACGTGCCGAATTCATCGCGCGTGCCCTGGACGATCAGGGCAGGGGTCTCGAGGGCCAGGAGATGGGCGGTCCGCAACTGTGCTGGTTTTCCGGGCGGGTGAAAGGGATAGCCGAGGCAGAGCAGGCCCGCGATTTTCCCCTGGCCATAGAGCTCGTCGGCCACCATGGACGCGACGCGGCCGCCCATCGATTTCCCGCCGATGATCAAGGGGCCCGGCGCGCCGAGCGCCTCGGCGGCGGCAACATATTCGGGCATCAGGCTCTCAGCGCGTGGCGGCGGCTTTCGCTGCCCCTGGCGGCGCGCGGCCATATAGCCGAACTCGAACCGCGCCACCCGCAAGCCTTCATCCGCCAGCGCCTTGGCGACGGCAGTCATCGAGGCCGAGTCCATCGGCGCTCCTGCCCCATGTGCAAGGAGCAGCGTCGCTGCGCCATGTACAGGACCGTCGAGCAGAAATCTCACGAGAACAACCGCCTGAACCGCCCCGAAGCACCCGCCAAAATGGACAAGCGCCGCACGCCCCCGGCTGCCCGGCTGCCGCGGCGGTGCCGCCTCTCATCATTCGCCACCTAGAGGGCGACCACAGCCATCGCGGCTGCATTGGGGATCTGGATATCGATTTCCAGCGTCGATACCTTTTCTCCACGGTCCATGGTCACCTGCACATTGTCATGGTCGACCTGGACGTGCTTGGTGATCACGGCCATGATCTCCTTGTGCAGCACGGCAATCAGGTCGGGCTGGTCTCTGTTGCTGCGTTCGTAAGCGAGCAGCAGCTGCAGGCGCTCGCGGGCCACGGGCGCGCTGTCACGGCGCTTGAAGAGGTTCCACAGGTTCATGCTGCCCTCCTTCCCAGGAGACGGCCGAGGAAGCCCTTCTTCTCCAGCGGCAGGACGAGCGGCAGGTCCTCGCCTTCAAGCCGTCTTGCAGCATCGAGATAGGCGCATGCGGCCGGATTGTTTGGCTCGCTGAGGGTCACCGGCGAGCCGATATTGGAGGCCCGGAGCACCCCTTGGCTTTCCGGAACGATCCCCAAGAGGGGCGTGGACAGGATCTCGACGATATCCTCTATTCGGAGCATTTCGCCCCGCGTCGCCCGCCCGGCGTCATAGCGCGTGACGAGGACGTGCTTGCCGACGCTCTCTCCGCGCTCGGCCTTCAAGGTCTTGGCGTCCAGCAGGCCGATGATGCGGTCGGAATCCCGCACGGAGCTCACTTCCGGGTTCGTCACGATCACTGCCTCGTCGGCGAAGCGCATCGCCAGCTGGGCGCCGCGCTCTATGCCCGCCGGGCTGTCGCAGAAGACGTAGTCGAACACTTCGCGCAGGCTGCCGATCACATCGGCGACGCCCTCCTCGGTGAGCGCGTCCTTGTCGCGTGTTTGCGAGGCGGGGAGCAGGAACAGTGTGTCCACCCGTTTGTCGCGGATCAGCGCCTGAGAGAGCTTCGCCACGCCCTGGATGACGTTGACGAGATCGAACACCACCCGCCGCTCGGCGCCCATGACCAGGTCGAGATTGCGCAGACCGATGTCGAAGTCGATGAGGGCAACTCTCTTCCCGTTCTGCGCCAGGGCCGCGCCGAGTGCGGCAGTGGAGGTGGTCTTGCCGACGCCTCCCTTGCCGGATGTGACTACAACGACTTTGCCCATATCCGTGCCTCCAATCTTGTTACGTGAGCGGGGCGACCCAAATCACGCCGTTCTCGAGAAAGGCTTGTACCGGTCTGCCGCGCGAGGATGAATCCATGTCTTCCGCCGTGCGGTACCAGCCGTCCACCGCCAGAAGCTCGGCTTCATTCTTCAGGCAGAAGATGCGCGCCTCCGCATTTCCCGTCGCACCGGCGAAGGCGCATCCCCGCAGCGCGCCATAGACGTGAATGGATCCCCCTGCGATGATCTCGGATCCGGAGCTGACCGAGCCGAGGATGATCACATCCCCATGAGGATGAAACACCGATTGCCCCGATCGGACGGGTGACTTGATGAGCAGGGAACGCGCATCTTGGCGTTCTTCCGGTCTGGCAGGCGAGGCAGCCTTTCCGTTCTGCGCGGGCTGCACGTCCAGCCCGCCGAGGCTCGCTTCCTTCGCCCCGGTGAGCAGCGGAGGCAGGTCGGGCCCCAGGCCATCCAGGCCGTAGGCCTCGATCGCATAGATCCGGATCCCGCGCTCCGCGAGTTCAGAGATCAGACCTTCGATCTCGCTGACATTCGCCGGCTTCAGGACGTTCAGATCGAGCACCACCGGGCGGCGGGTAAAGAAGCCCGGAGAGTTCTCGGTCCAGCGATCCAGCCCTCGCAGCCACTCCGTCAGAGGAGGCTCTGGCGTGAGTGCGAAGGCGACGAACGAGCGCGCTCGAAAGCGTATGGATTTCTTCTGGACGGGCGTGGCGCAATTCACAGAGGCGAATCCTTACTGACTGGTTAAAGCTAGGCTCGCCTTGGTTAATTAAAGGTAAACTAGCCGCGGAGTGCAGGTCTCAGTAGACGTGCTCCTCGATCCGCCGGTTCTCGGCAATCCGTTCGAACGCGAACGGGGTGAGATCGATCGAGCGACAATCGCCGTAGGTAATCAGCTCGCTGACGCCTGCTCCGGCTGCAGGCGAGTGCATCATGCCGTGGCCGCTGAATCCGGTGGCGAGGATGAGGTTCGTCACCTCGGGGTGGCGCCCGATGACGGCACTGTGGTCGAAAGTGTTGTACTCGTACAGGCCCGCCCACGCCCGCAACAGTCTAAGCTGCTCGAAACCGGGCACGCGGTGGGCGAGCGCCGGCCAGATGAGTTCGTCGAATAGATCGTAGTCCACATCGAGCCCGAAATCGTCCGGCGCGTTGTCGCGCGGAGGCGTGATCCCGCAGATATAGAGATGGCCCTCGGGCCGGACGACGGTGCCGCTCGTGTCGAAGATGAACGGACAGCTCGCAATCTCGGCCGGGGTCTCGAACACGAAGATGCAGCGCTTTCTGGGCACCACGGGCAGGTCGATGCCTGCCATCCGCGCGATGCCGCCGCTCCAGGCGCCGGCTGCATTCACGACGATCCCGGTCGCGAGCCGGCCTCCACTGGCCAGTTGAACCGCGCCGATATGGCCCGGAGCCGCCATGTCCAGCCCGACAACCGTATCCGCGATGTATTCCACGCCTTGCGCCCGCGCCTTCCGCCTGAACGCCTGCAGCAGGGCAGGGCCGTCGAACCAGCCTTCCTTTTCCGGACCATATGAGCCTATGCCGAGATCCTCCGTATTCAGCCAGGGGTAGCGCTGGCCGAGTTCTGCCGGGCTGAGCAGTTCGGCATCGAAGCCGCACGCTTTCTGCACCGCGTTCCGGCTCTCGAAGATGGCGACATCTTCTTTTCCGCCCAGGATCAGGTATCCGGGCTCTCTCAGGCCGATATCCGCCTCATAGCCGTCCACGCTGAGGCGCTCCTTGACCTGGCGCAGAAACGCGATGCTGTAGGCGGACATCTCGATATTGGGTCTTGTTCCGAACTGCTGCCGGATCGCGCTTGTGGACAGCGACGACGACGAGGCCGTGTAATAGGGATCGCGCTCCACCACAGCCACCTTGCCGCCGAAATCCGCATTGGCGGACAGGAAATACGCGACCGCGCTGCCAATGACCCCCCCACCGACAATCACGACGTCATAGGCTGGCTGCATGGTGAATTCCACGTCACAGGACTGAAGGCCAAGCATCCGATCCATTGCCTGGCGAGGATGCATCGCCTCAGACATACGGAGTGCGGAATGAAGTGTCCAGCCGGTACTCTGGGCGGGTCAGAGAAGGGGAACGAACCAGCCGGGCCGGTGCAGCGACACGCGAATGTCCGGGTTCTCGCACACCAGCGCGGCAATGTGATCCAACGAAGGTTGGTATTCGTGCCATGCGAGCCGCGCGCAGCCCTGGGGGCCGGAGACCTGCAGCGTGCGGTCCGCACAGGGGCTGCAATCGATCTGATCCAGGGCGTCCACGAGGCCGGTGCCGAGCATTTTCAGGAAGGCCTCCTTCCGGGTCCAGGCACGGAAGAATGCCAGCAGCCTCTCGTTTCCCGCCGACGCGTCGATGAGTGCCCGCTCCCTGGTGCTGAAACAGCGCCCGATCATGCTGTCGAGATCAGCAACGTCCCGCACCCGCTCGACATCGATGCCGACCGACCCCGCTCGGGAAAGGGCGAGAACGACATGGCCGCCCGAATGCGACACGCTGAAGCTCAGCTGGGGCATGTCCGGCAATACCGGCTTTCCCCCATCGGTCGTGTGCAGATGAATGTCTCCCGGAGCCCGATCGAGATATCGCCCGAGAAGCTGTCTCAGCATGGCGCGGCCGATGACGAACCGCGCCCGATCCTCGGCCCGGCGAAAGCGCTCGGCTCTCGCCTGCTCGTCATCGGTCAGCAAGCCGAGCAGCGGCTCAACACCAATGCAAGTGGTCTCGAACTGCCAGAGATGCGCGTCGCGCCCGTCCAGCCTCGAGGTCATCGGAGGCTTCTCAATGGCGGTTGCGGCGGCAGAGGGATGTCGCGCGCATACCCACCGCGGGGATAGATCCAGGCATCGATCCGTCCGTCGCTCATCTCGACCACCCGATCGAACAGGTCGATCCAGCGCGGGTCGTGGGTGATGACGCAGACCGCCACGCCGCGGTGGTCGGCAAGCTCCCGGAACTGTCGCATGACGTGACGGCCGAGATGGCCGTCCAGCGCGGCGGTCGGCTCGTCCGCAAGAAGCAGGACGGGGTCGTTGGCAAGCGCGCGGGCGATGGAGACCCGCTGCTGCTCGCCGCCGGAGAGCTGCGAGGGGTAGTTGTCGCATCGGTGGCCAATCCCGAGCTGATCGAGCAGCTCCACGGCCTCGCGCCGGGAGTTGCGCGAGCGCGCGCTGATCTCTAGGGCCACCTGCACGTTTTCCGCCGCCGTCAGAAAGGGAATGAGATTGGCCTTCTGGAAGACATAGCCGAAATGCGAGCGGCGAAACTCCCGCAACGTGTTGGGCTTTGTCCCGGGATCAGCGATCACCTGGCCGGCGAACAGAACCTCGCCGCGCGTGGGCGGCTCCAGAAGCCCCGCGATCATCAGGAACGTCGTCTTGCCCGAGCCGCTCGGCCCCATGATGCCCGTAAGCTCGCCCGCGCGCAGATCGAGGCTGAGGTCCGCCAATGCAATGACTTCCTGGTCCCCGCTCTTGTAAATCTTCTGCGCGCCGCGAACCTCGATCACCGTCTCGCCGGGCTGAAAGCTCGTCGTCATGACAGCACCTCCTGCGCCCTCACCACGAGCGCGCGGCGGATGGCGAACCAGCTGGCAACCAGTGTGATGGCCAGGAGCACGGCGCCGATGCCGGCAAGGTCGGGCACCTCGAGGAGCACGGTTCTCGGAAAGTGCGGATATACGGTGACCGACAGCGCGATGGCCAGAGCAAAGCCGGCGCCGGCGATGATCATCGCCTGCTGAACGATCATTCCAACGATCGTTCGGTCTCTGGCGCCGATCAGTTTCAGCAGCGCGATATGCGGAATTTTTTCCAGCGTCATGGTGTAGATGGTGAGGGCCACCACGCTGCCGGACACGAGCAGCGTCATCGCCGTGAAGGCCAGGATTTGGACCCGCAGCCGCCACAGCCGCCCGTCCAGCAGCAGCGACTGCTGGTCCGCCCGGGTGAGCACCGAGACGTCACCCCACCGCTCGATCCGCTCCTTTATGGATTCCGGGTCGATGCCGGGGCGAGCCTCCACGATGACCGCACCGATGCTGCCGGCCTGGCTGTAGCCGGTGCGGTTCAAGGCGGATGCGACGCGGTTCAGCAAAATCGCCTCGCTCGGCAGCACCCGGTTGATGGCTTGCGCATCCGGTATGGTGACGAAAAACATGCCGTCGCCCGCCATGTCCACCTGGCCGACCGAAATGCCGACCACGGTGTAGTCGTCGCGGCCAAGGCGAATCACATCGCCCATCTGCAGGCCGGTGGACTGGTCGGCGATGGCCTCGTAGCGGCTGGAGTAGAAATACCGGCCGGCGATCAGCGGAATCCAGCTACCGGTGTCCTTGGGGAAATCGATGCCGGTGACGGCAAGCCGCAGGGGCTTCCCGTTGAACGAATATTGCTGATTGTACTGGATGAACCGGCGCACGGACTTGACCCCCGGAACCCCTTCCACGCGGCGATCCAGCGTTGCCGAGACGGCCGATGTCTCCGCGAAAGGACCGCCGCGGCCGCCTTCCACCACCCACAGGTCGGCGCCGATATCGTTGATGATCAGGAGCGCCTCATAGACGATGCCGCGATAGAGGCCGATCATGCCCATGGTGGCGCCGAGCAGCATGCCGACGCCGAGCGCCGTCAGGATGAAGCGCACAGGGCTGAACCGCAGGTCTTTCGCCGCAAGGTTCACTGCGTCTTCCTGCTCGGTGAAACAGGCTCGTAAGGATACCGGCCTTCGGGATCGAGCACGGCATCGCCTTCACTGAGGCCGTGGGTGATCTGCACGTCCGTTCCGCTGAGATAGCCGAGCGTGACCGGCGTCCAGACGGCGCGCCCGTCTCGGTCGACCCACACCCCGGCGCGGTTGTCCCGCCGCGTGATGTAATTTTGCGGGACGGCGATGGCTGTCGTGGTCGATGCGCCGAGGACGGTGACATGGGTGCGCTGGCCCATGGCCCAATTCCGGGGCAGTTCCTTCAGGGTTATATCGACGGTGAACTCCCGGGTCTCTTGGTCGACTTGGCGGCTGAGGCGCAACACCTTGCCCTCGAAAGTGCGGCCTGGCTCCGACGCGAAGGTCACCCGGGCATCCTGACCAGGCTTTATGCCGCCCATGGCGGATTCGTCGAAGCGCGCGGAAACGATGATCGTGGCCGGGTCGACGATCTGCATCAGCGCGGCGCCGGGCATCAGCAGGTCGCCCACATTGCGCTCCCGAAACACGACGACCCCGTTTAGGGGCGAGCGGATGGTGGCTTCCGCCAGCCGTGCCTCCAGCACCTTCACATTGGCGGCGGCCGCAGCGGCCTCCGCCTGCGCTCGCTGCACGCTGGTCCCGGCCCGGACCAGATCCGCCTCGGCCTCCTTGTAGGCCGCCTCGACCACGGAAAATTCCGCTTCCGACACCGTTTTGGATTTCAGCAGCGGCAGCCGCCGGTCGTAGTCGCGTTTCGCCTTGTCGAAGGAGATGCTCGCCCGGTCCCGCGTGCTCTCCGCCTCCGCCACCGCCCGCAGCGTCGATTCCGCCGTGGCCTTGGCCGCCGCCAGCTCGTTCTCGAGATCGGTGGATTCGAGCGTCGCCAGCACCTGGCCTGTGGTGACCCTGTCGTTGCGGTCGGCATTGATCGCCGTGAGAAAGCCTTGAATCCGGGCGGTGATCGTCACCCGGTTGATCGCATCGAGAAGCCCGGGGCCGGTCATCTCCAGGCCCATCATGCGCTGATGCACCACATGGGCATCAACCGAGGTTGGAACGAGGTACCAGCCGGCGAGCAGCCCTGTCCCGGAGCAGGCCACCAGCAGCATGGCTGCGACGCGGAAGAACCCCTTCGGCAGGCGTTCCCTGTATGAACGCGGCTCGATGCGCGCCCGCCCGCTGAGCCTGTCCTGCGCCGGGCGGAAGTGTTCTGGTGGTTTCAGCACCGCTCAGCTCGTCTCGCTCGTTGCGACGATCGGCCCAATCGCATCTCCTTCCAGGCCCATTCGATCGAGGATCTCGGCAAAGATCGCGGAGGCTTCGGCCTGCGTGAAGGATAGCCGGTCATAGCCGAAACGATAGCTCAGTCCATCCGCGCCTTGGAAGCTTCTGATGTCCACCTCGTACATCGTGTGGGAGCGGATGTGCGCCGGTCCCACATTCGAGACCTTCACGATGCCGAAGTCGATCTCGCCCGTGCCGCCAAGCCGTTGCAGCGGCGAACTGGAGGCGCCCTTTGCCCACCGCTCCACCGTCTGCATGCCGGCATTGTACCGGGCCATATAGGAGCCGCCGGCGATGATCTCGTCGCCAAGCGTGCCACCCAGCATGCCCAGGAACGACATGTGCTCGAGCGAGCGATCGAGCTGTGTCCTCATCTCGGCGGCCAGCTGATCCGTCGAGGGTGTGGTGCGCACGGCGGCCCGCACCAGGGCAAGATCCGCCGCGAAGCCGACGAAGTTTGCCATCCGCCGGTCCGTGCGCATCGCAATGGGCACCGACATCATGATCTCGTCTACGCCACCCTTCCTGGCCAAGACCTGGGCGGCGGCCGCGATCAGCAAGCTGCTTTCGGTGATGCCAGCGGCACGCACGCGATCCTGCAGCCGCTGCTGGCCAAACGGCGTGGTCACGGCGACGAGCTCGCCGGCCTCGCCGCTGCGGATGTGATCCACATTGGCGGGGAGCCCTCGCGCCGTGCGGCCCAGATGGGGCAAAGGCGGCATCGGCGCCGCATAGAGCTGGCGCAGATAGGCTTCCGCGGCTCGCCGGCCTTCCGGCATGGAGGCCGGATCATAGAGCGGTATCGCTGCTTCCGTACCCAGCTCGACGGGCGGCAGGACCATGCCCACGAACGCCGCGATCATCTCCTCGACGATGAGGCCGAGCGACCAGCCGTCCACCACCGTATGATGGGCCGCGATATGGATGATGTCGCTATCCCGCCGGCGCAAGACCATCAGCTGAAACAGCGGGTCTCGGAACGGATCGATGATCCTCTCGCCGAGGGCGTAAAGGCGCGCATCGAGTGCCGCCTCATCCGCATCGCTGAGATCCTCGACCACGATCGGAATGCGCGGTGCCGTATCGATTAACGCTCGGAAGCGGTCGCCATCGACTTCGAAGCGGGTTCTCAGAGACTCATGGCGCCCGACGACCGTGTCGTAAGCACGGCCGAGGCGCGCTATGTCGATTCGCGGCCGCACGCGAATGGCTCGCCCGAGACACCAGAATGAAGCATATGACGTGCTGATGTCGGGCTTGAGCAGTGTGCGCAGCAGCCACGCCTGTTTCGAGGACACGCGGACCTCGCGCGCTCCGGCGCGCATCGCGGATCTCTCGCCGGCGGTCTTGGCTTGCACCGGCACAGGCTCCGACTGAAGGCGACTCGGCCGCTGCGGCACCGTCCAGTGGACGGGCTCGGCGGCAGGTCCGGCTTGCTCGGCGCCCCGCAATGCCGCCAGCTCATCGACCATCCGGCCAAGCAGCACCTCTGCGAAGGCCCGGTCCACCACGTCGAGATCGACCGTGAGGGCGAGATGGTGGCCGCCCTCGACCGGCACCACGTCCAGCCGGATTTCATTGGACGGCTCGCTGAGCTGATCGAGAAGCGCGTCCACCCTATCGCTTCCCCGGTCATGGCGATGGAGCATGGCAAAGCCGATCTGCCGCAGATGGATGTTGCCCGCGCGCAGTTTGCTTTCCAGCGCCGCTTCTATGTCAGCGGTATCAAAGCGCCTGTGGCTCAGCCCCAGCTTCAACGCATGTGAGATCCTGCGCAGAACGTCGCCAGGCTGGTCCGGCAGGTTGTGCACCACCACCGGAAAGCTGTCGGCCACGGGTCCGACGACACCGGGCGGCAGGCCGCGGCGCGCAGGGTCATGCCGTTCGACGAGCACGGATTCCGTGCCCGTGGCATGGGCAAGGCTGCGCACGAAAGCGGACAGGAATATTGCTTCCTCCTCGTGCCCGTTCACCGCCGCGCCTGCGGGATGCTTGACCAGAACGGTTGCCCGGCCGGCTGGACCTCGGTTCATGCCGAGGCCGGCTGGCGCTGCCGCCCGCCCACGATGGGGCATGGTCAAAAGCTGCGGCGCATCGTCGAGGATTGCCGACCAGAAGGAGAGGTGCCGTATTGTCTCGGGGCTGCCCTCGCCCGACCGGCTCATGGTCGCGTAATGGACGAAGCCGGGCCCCTCCGCTGCCGCATGACCCTGCACCATGTCGGCAATCGCCTGCAGGGCCAGCATGGGGGAGATCGCATCCGCCACCGCTCGCTGCGCCTTGGCCACGAGTGTGTTTCGGCAATCCCCATCGGTGCACAGACCGAAGCGCCACAGCGCCCCTTCCTGGCCCGGCGCTTCGAGACCCTCCGGGCTGGCCACAATCTCCAAGGCAGGCGGTGCAGCAAGCTCGATGCTGAGCCGGCCGTCCAGCTGCCGCTTGCCCACGAGCCGCAAGGCATCCTGCTGCCTGGCAAGCTCGGACAAAGCCGCCGCCACCGCGGCCGTTTCCACCGTCGCGTCCAGCGCAAGCTCCGACACGCGGATTTCCGCCGCCGCGAGGGGGGAGGTCATCGGCAGACCGGGCCTGTTGAGCTCCGCGAGCTGCCGCGCCAGGGGCTGGAAGGCCGCCTCATCGGCCACGATCTCCCCACCTTCCGCGCAAGCGCGCGCTTCCGCTGCGGCACGAGTGGCCAGCACCGCCTCGAACGCATTCGCCACCACCACCGACAGCCCCGCGACCGTGGGCGTCTGCAGGAATTTGGCCACGGGAATGTTGATGTCGATCTGCGCCTCGATCCGGTTCTTGAGCTCGAACGACGAGAGACTGTCGAGGCCAAGCTCGCTGAGCTTCCGGTCGGCAGGAATCTCCGCCGGCTTGACCTTCAACACCTTGGCCACTTCCGTGCGGATGAGATCGGCCAGCATGCCCTCCCATCCGCTGCGGGGCGCGGTGACCAGTTCCGCCTGGAACCGCGAATTGCCCGCGGCACGGCGCGCAAACAGCAGCTTCAAGCGCGGGTTGGCGGGCGCGCCAGCCACCGTGCGTGCAACCTTCGCCCAGTCGACGGCTGCGTAGGCCACGTTCTCCCGAGCGTTCCGCAGCGCATAGGCCAGGGATTGCGCCGCCTGGTCATGCGGCACCAGCCTGATGCCCGTGCTTTCAAGATAGTTGGTCAGCGCCTCAGAGCGCGAGACGAAGCCGCTGCCGCCGATGGCGCCCCAGGCGATGGACACGCCGGGCAAGCCGCGGCTGCGCTGGAAGGTGGCAATGGCATTGAGCACCGAATTGGCCGCGGTGTAATTGCCCTGACCGGACGAGCCGATCACCTGCGCGATGGAGGAGAAGCTCGCGAAGAAATCCAGCGAAAGACCTTCGGCCAGCACGGCGCGGTGGAGGTTCCAGGCACCGGCCACTTTGGGGCGGATCACGCGCTCGATCTGGCCGCGGTCCAGCTGCGGCAGGAAGCCATCCTCGATCACCGCGGCGCCATGGATGATGCCGCGCAGCGGCCGGTTCCCGCGCGCATATTCGGCGACAACGGCATGCACCGCCGCGGGGTCGGCAACGTCGAGCGCCAGGGGCACCACCTCGGTGCCGCGCGCCCGGATCGCCTCGATGACGGGCTGGGCCTCGGCATCGACCTCACCCTTGCGGCCGGCCAGCAGCAGGCGCCCGGCGCCTTGCCGGCTCATCCAATCGGCAACCGATACGCCGAAGCCGCGCAGGCCGCCGGTGACGAGATAGCTGGCATGGGGCGACAGTCGGAAGGGCCTTGCGAGATCCAGGTCCACATCGATCCGCGGCTCGTCGAAGGTGATGACGACCTTGCCGATATGCTGCCCCTTGGCCAGCAGGCCCAGGGCCTCCGCGGCGCGGGAAGCCGGGAAGACCGTGGACGGAATAGGCCTGTAGGCGCCACTCATGATCTTGTCGGAGATCTCGTCGAGCAGCTTGCGCAGGAGGTCCGGCCGTTCGCCGCTCAGGGTCGAGAGGTCGATGACGGAATAGGAGTTGTTGTAATAGAGTGACTTGAGCCCCACGGGCTTGTCCTGGGCGAGGTCGCGCTTGCCGATCTCGACGAAGCGGCCAAAGGGCGCCAGGCATTCCAGTCCCTTGTCGATGCCAGCGCCGGAGAGCGCGTTCAGCACCACGTCCACACCGCGGCCATGGGTGGCCTCCCGAACCTCGCCGGCGAATTCGAGGGCTCGGGAATTCATGACATGCGTGATGTTGAGATCGCGCAGATAGGCGCGCTTCTGGTCGCTTCCGGCGGTGGCCAGGATTTCCGCGCCGATGTTGCGGGCCACCTGGATCGCCGCGAGCCCCACCCCGCCGGTGGCGAGGTGGATGAGCACGCGCTCGCCCTGCCGCAGCCGGCCGATCCAATCCAGCGCGTAATGGGCCGTCATGAATCCCACAGGCATCGTGGCAGCGGAAACGAGGTCCACGTCTTCCGGCACCGGCATGAGCGCTGCCGCGGGCACGATGGCGTAGCGCCGCATCAGGCCCTTGCCCATGCCCATCACCCGGGTGCCGACCGCAAGCCCTTCAACGCCTGCGCCCACCGCGTGCACCGTTCCGGCGAATTCGAGGCCGAGGTTGCGCCACCAGGCGTCCTCGCCCTCGAGCTCATCGGGCAGGATGCTGGTCGCCGCCATCACGTCGCGGAAATTGAGCCCGACGGCGGCAACGGCCACCACCACTTCGCCCGGCTTCGGCTCGGGCGTCGCAGCCTCGCGCACGACGACATTATCGATCACCCCCGGCGCCGACATGGTGACCATGTAGTTCGACGGGTCTTGCCGTGTGTCTATGGTCCGCCTGGCCGGGGTCAGGGCTTGAGGTTCGCGCCGCTCAACCCGACCGACAAAGGCCTGTCCGCCGCGCAGCACGATCTCGATCTCCGGGCCGGACCCAAGGATGATGCCGGCGAGATCGGGGCTCGCCAGCGCTTGCGTATCCACATCGATCTGCCGAACGTCGAATTCCGGGCATTCATTGGCAACCGTTCTGGTCAGGCCGACGAGAGCGCTGCTGACCACGCCGGCAATCGGCATAGGCCCGTCCACGGGGACGCGCTGGGCGTGCCTGGTGAGCACCACGACCCGGGGCCGGTGTGACGCCGAGCGCAGCCGGTCGAGTGCCTGGCCCAAGGTGACCAGCGCGGTGGTTACCGTCTCGACCGCGCCCACCACTCCCGATGTATCGGTCGTTTCGCCGATGTCATCGGTGGGAACGGCTCCGGCGGCGAAAATGATGCCGGCCAGCGGCCGATCCTCTTCGCTCTTCTGCTCGATCAACGCGGCGACGCTGGCGAGGTCCATGGCCTGGAACCGGTCGATCCCGACCTTCTCGACAATGGCGCCGAGATCGGTAAGCCCGCCAACAAGGGGAACGAGATCGGAATGCTCATCCGCAACCAGCAGCCAGCGCTTCGGCGCCCCCGGCTGCAGGGGGCTGGTCAACCGGCCCAGCCCGCCCTCGGCCGGCTCGAAGATCTCTTCGAGGAACCCGGCCTCGGAGCCAGCCGTGCCGCCCGCATGCTGTGAGCTGCCCAAGGCCTTGGTGGTGAAGCCCTCGATCGTCAGATAGGGCGTTCCGTCCATCCCATAGACCCGGTAGTCACCGGCAAAATCCTTGCGAAATGCCGTGAAGGTGGTGACGATTTCCGACGGCAACCGGTCGGCCACCAGGATCTTGCGGGCGCCGATCGGCAGCTTCAGCTTGTAGCGATGCTCGTTGCCGGCGACGTCCTCCAGGGGCTTGCCCGGCTCCCAAATCCCGGCGTCCATGTCGTCGATGGCGATGCCGGACTGCAGAACGCTGTCGAGCAGGCCGGGGAACGCGACGAACCCGGTGGCGGGCACGTTCTCGCCGACCGCCATTCGGCACATGGCCGTGTCTTCGTCCGCAATCCACAGCTTGTCGATATTGCGGAAGGTGGGGCCGTAATCCAGGCCGTGGCGGCTGGTCAGCTCATAGAAGTCGGTGCGCGAGATCGCCGGCTCTTGCCACAGCAGCCCGAGATCCAGCGGGCGAGGCCGAAGCTTGAAGTCATGGCGCCAGCCATAGGCCTCCGACCGCAGCCGCCAGCCGTCGTCGCTGTCCCGCTGCAGACTGTAGATGCGGATGCGGCTGGTGGCCGGATCGATGCTGGTGCGCAGCAGCACCGTGTCATCTGCGCCGAGCGACAGCGCCTCCAGGAAGCGGATGTCGCGGATTTCCACCGGCCCCGGCCCGTGCAGCTCGCGCAGGGCCGCCACCATCATCTCCACATAGGCCACCGCCGGCACCAGGCAGTCGCCGCTGACGCGGTGATCGCCGAAATATTTGTGGCTCTTGAGGCTGATCTCGTTGGACCAGGCGGGCTCGGGTCCGGCTTCCCGCTGCCCGAGCAGCGGATGGGCACTGCCGGCAAACAGAATCTGACGCGCCTCGAGCGGCAGATAGTCGAAGCGCTCCTTGGCCCAAGGGTAGGCCGGGAAGGGCTTGCCCTCCTCGCCCTGCTGCGGGGCAAGCACCGACCAGTTCATGGGCACGCCCACCACATGCAAATTGGCCGCGGCCTTGCTCATGGTCATGAAATCATCGTCGCCGCGCATGAGCGAGCCGACGGCCGCAACGCTCTTGCCCCGCTCCTGGGAAATGCCGCGGATGAGCGGCGTCAGGGTGTGGTGCGGCCCGATTTCGAGGAAGGTGTCAATGCCGAGGTCGAGGCAGAAGTCGATGGCCTTCTTGAAGGCGACCGGCTCGCGAAGATTGCGCCACCAATAATCCAGGTCGAACTTGCTGTGCAGCCGGCCGGTCACCGTCGAGACCACCGGATGGGAGGGCGCCTGCCACTCGATGCTGCCCACAGCCGCGCGGAACGCTGCCTCGCAATCGTCGAGGTGCTCGCTGTGCCAGCCGAAATCCATGGTCAGCCTGCGCGCCAGCGCGTCGGGATAGAGGCGGTTAACCTCCTTCAGCACCGCGATGACGCTTGGCTCCATGCCGGAGATGGTCTGCGCGGTTGGTCCGTTGAAGGCGGCGATCACAGCCGATCCATCCGCCGGCAGCAGCGGTTCGAGCTGCTCCAGGGTGAGGCCGATGACGGCCATCGCGCCGCGCCGCTCGCTATTGTGGGGAATCTGGCCGCGCGCATGGATGATGCGCGCCGCCGTCTCCATGGAGATGGCCCCGGTGATATAGGAGGTCGCCACCTCGCCGAAGCTGTGGCCAATGAACAGCTCCGGCACCAGCCCACGGGCCATCCACAAGTCGGCCAGGGCGATCTGATTGGCAAAGATCGAGGCCTGCGTCACATCCGCATCATTGATGCGCGTCTTGTCCTCGTCGCGCAGCATCTCCTCGATCACCGACCAGCCGGCAATCGGACGCAGCACCGCGTCAAAGGCCTCGACCGTCTGCCGATAGCGCGGCTCCTTCTCTAGGAGGTCGCGGCTCATGGCCCACCATTGTCCGCCCTGGCCGGAGAAGGCGAAGGCCAGGCGCCGGGTGGTCTTGGCTTGTCCGGTGATGATCGCCGTGCTGGCGGAAGAGGCGGTGCTGATGGCATCGCCTCCGCGTGACAAGGCCAGCAAGCCGTCCCTCATCTGGCTCTTGTCGTCCTGGTTGATGAGCACGGCGCGCTCGGCCAGATGATCCCGATGGCGCGCCAGGTGGCCGGCCATCGCGCCAACCGGCCACTCGGCCAGCACCCCGTTGTCGACCGACCGGGCAAGCTCGTTGGCCCATGCGGAGAGCATTGGTTTCGATGCCGCGGACACCGGCACCATCAGCGGCCAGGGACTTGCCGGCTTTGCCGCCGCCGTCACGTGCAGCATGGCCTGCCGGGCCGCATCGCCCCAGCTTTCGATCATGACCGAGGCGTTGGTGCCGCCGAACCCGAAGGAGTTGATGGCGGCCAGTCGCTTCCCGTGTGCCTCCGGGAAGGGCAGCGCCTCCTGCGGCACGCGAATGCCCAGCGCATCGAAGGGGATCTGCGGGTTGGGCTTTTCGAAATTGCGGTTGGGGAGGACGATGCCGTTGCGGACCGACAGAAGCACCTTGATCAGGCTGGCAATGCCTGAGGCGGATTCCAGATGGCCGAGATTGGGCTTCACCGACCCCACGAAAATCGGATCATCGATCCGCTCCCGGCCGAAAACCTTGCCGATCGAATGGGCTTCGATCGGATCGCCTACCGGCGTGCCCGTGCCATGGGCCTCGATATAGCCCACGTCTCGTGGATCCGTCCCGGACCGTTCGACCAGGTCAAAGAGCATGGCGGTCTGGGCGGCCTGGCTTGGCGCCGTCAGGGTGGGCGTGCGGCCGTCCTGGTTCACGCTTGACCCGCGGATGACGCCATAGATACGGTCCTGGTCGGCCAGAGCGCGCGCCAGCGGCTTCAGCAGCACCATGCCGCAGCCTTCGCCGCGCACGAAGCCATTGGCCCGCGCATCGAAGGTGTAGATCTCGCCGGTCAGCGACAGCATGTTCGCCTTGGTGAAGGCAATGAACACACCGGGATCGAGCATGCAGTTCACGCCGCCGGCGAGCGCCAGGTCGCAGGTGCCCATGCTCAGGTGCCGGACGGCCTGGTCGACCGCCACGAGCGCGGAGGAGCAGGCCGTGTCGACGGCCATGCTCGGCCCGGTCAGGTCGAAGCGGTGGGAGATGCGGTTGGCGGCGATGGACATGGCCGCGCCGGTGCCGGCAAAAATGTCGGAGTGGTTGCGCCGGTATTTCTGGCTGTAGCCGAAGTCGGTCGTCGAGATGCCGACGAACACGCCGGTGCGTAGCCGCTGCGCATCGCGTATGGTGGTCCCGCCATCCTGCAGAGCCTCATAGGCAACCTGCAGCAGCAACCGCTGCTGGGGATCCATGGCCGCGGTCTCGCGTGGCGACAGGTCGAAAAATGTCGGGTCGAAACTGAAGACGTCGTCGAGAAAACCGCCCCAACGGGAACGGGTTTTTCCGATCGCATCAGGATTTTCATCGTAAAACGCATCGATGTTCCAGCGATCGCGCGGGATTTCGACAACACCAGTTCTTTTTTCAAGTAAAAAGGGCCAGTAGTTGTCCGCGTTGTTCACTGATCCAGGAAACCGGCAGCCAACGCCAATTACAGCAACTGGAACAGTCCTCCCCTCGATTTCAGAACGCGAAATCTGATGATCGAGCTGGTCGATCTTGTTCATCGGAGCCACCCCGCTCTTTTACTTACCCCTCTTACTCGACCATATCGCACTCCTACGGTACGCGCGAATCGATTCCTCTGTACCGGCATCATCTGAATACGAAAGGAAAATAAGAACGGCCAAGGCCGTCGCTCAAGCTAAGCAGTACCGGTCTGCCGAGGTGCCGGTTCGTGCACTGAGCGAGGCGGCTCCGATCTTCCGCGAGAATGATTGCAGCGCGACGACGCCGCGGGATTGCGCACCGCGCCCGCGGCTTGCTTCGGCCACCGTGCTCCTAATCGGGCCGACAGTTTCGCTTTGCGCGATCGATCTCCTCGGCCATGCTGTAGTATTCACACGGACGGGCGGCGGGGAGCCGACGCGGCCTGCGCTCCACCCATGCCAAAGGGGAAGCTGCTATGCGCATAACGGTAGATCGCCTGCGCGGCATTTATGAAAGCTTTGCGCGCGGCCATGGCGCCGGTGCCGAGGAAGCGGCCATTTTTGCGGAGGGCCTGTTGCGGGCGGACCTTCGCGGCCACCACACCCAGGGTATTGGGCTGCTTCCCTATTTCGACCAGCTGTTCAGCGCCGAGGTCATGCGCTTCGGCCAGCCCCTGACGGTCGAGCGTGAATCGCCGGCCACCGTATTGCTCGATGGACATGGGGGCGTCGGCCATGTCATCGGCGTGCGCGCCATGGACATGGCGATCGACAAGGCCGCAAGCTCGGGCATCGGCTTGGCAACCGTCCGTCGCTCCGGCGATTGCGGCATGGCCTCGAACTACGCCATTCGCGCGATGGAGCGCGGAATGATCGGCATTTCCATGAGCACCGGTCCGCTGCTTGTCGCGCCGTGGGGCGGCCGCGATGCCTATTTCTGCACCAATCCCCTGGCAATCGCGGTGCCGGCCGGCAAGCATGATCCGATCGTGATCGACATGGCGACCAGCGCCTATTCCATGGGCAAGGTCGTGCTGACCGCCCGCGACGGCCAGCACCTCGGCGAGAAGGGGGTCGTCGACCAGAATGGGATCTACACGGACGACCCCGCCCGGGTGATCCTCGACGTCATGGACCGGGAATCCCGCATGTCCGGCGCTCTCATTCCGGCCGGACCGAAGGGCTTCGGCATGCTGCTGCTGGTCGACATTCTGTCCGCGCTTCTGAGTGGCGAGCGTGACTGGCAGGAGGAGCGCCCGGCGGATCCGAGCGGCCGTGCGGCCTATTACGCCCAGACCTTCATCGCCATTTCCATCGAGCATTTCCAGGACCCTGACGCCTTTGCCGCGGCCGCCGACCGGATGATCGAGACCCTCATTCGGTCGCGGCCGGCGCAGGGGTTCAGCGCCGTTCGCCTGCCCGGCGGTGGCGCCGCCGACACCGAACGGGAATACCGCGCCAACGGGATCAATCTGCGCGACGAGGAATGGGCGATGGTCGAGCAGCTCGCAAGCCGGCGCGGGATCGCTCTCGATGTCTAGAGCGCTTTCGCTTTTCCCTGAACCCGCGAAACCGCTCTAACTCTTCGCTTGGTTCCCCAAAATTCCAGCCAAAGGCCGCCCCTATGCCCAACAATCCCAGCCTTGATGCTCTTTTCGGATCGAAGGATGCGAACACGTTCCTCGGCATCGAGGCCTGCGCCGATCTGAACGCCCTGAGCGCGCCCATCGCGATCATCGGCGCGCCCTGCGCGAGCCCATATGCGGCGGTCGGAGCCTATTGCCGAAATGGGCCCGACGCGCTTCGGGCTGCGGCAGCGCCCCTTGCGGCAAACCGGTCGCATTACGACTTCGACAGCGGCGGGCCGTTGTTTCCAAGCGGTGCGGTTGCGGCGGTCGATTGCGGAAACCTGCCGTTCGATGAGAAGGATGCCGCGGGGAATCGCGAGATCATCCGCAATGCGATCTCCACCATCCGTCGACGCGGCGCGGTGCCGATCGTGCTGGGTGGGGACGACTCCATCCCCATTCCCGTTTTGGAGGCGCTGGGCGACGGCAAGACCTACACCATCCTCCAGATCGATGCCCATATCGACTGGCGCGACGAACATATGGGCGAGCGGCACGGGCTGTCGTCGACCATGCGGCGGGCGTCGGAGATGCCGCACATCGAAAGGATCATACAGGTCGGCGCGCGGGGCATCGGCTCGGCGCGGGCCCAGGACGTACAAGACGCGCTGGACTGGGGCGTGCACTTCGTCACCGCCTATCAGCTTCACCAGCAAGGTCCTGAAGCAGCGCTTGCGCAGATCCCGGCGGGTGCCGACATCGTCATCTCGATTGATGCCGACGCCATGGATCCCGCCATCGTGCCCAGCGTCATCGGCCGTTCCCCGGGCGGGCTCAGCTATTACCAGATGGTCGAGCTCATCAAAGGGGCCGGCGAGCGCGGCCGCATCGCAGCGGTGAACTTCGTCGAGTTCATGCCGGAGCGCGACATAGATGGCCTCGGTGCGCTCAATTGCGCGCGGGTGATCATGACCATCATGGGCGTTCTCGCCCGGCAGATCTCGCGATAGCGCGAAGCCTGGATCGCCCGGGCGCCCGCAAACGTCACGCCCACTCGCCCTGCCGGAACACGGGCACGCGGCTGCCGTCGGCACGAATACCGTCGATATCGATGGCGTTCGAGCCGATCATCCAGTCGATATGGATGAGGCTCTTGTTGCCGCCCTGCGCGGTAATCTCCCCCGGCTGCAGCTTGTCGCCGCCGACGAAACACTTGGAATAGCACTGGCCGAGCGCCACGTGGCACGAGGCGTTCTCGTCGAACAGCGTGTTGAAGAAGAGGATGCCGCTCTTCGAGATCGGCGAGGAATGCGGCACCAGGGCCACCTCGCCGAGACGGCGTGCGCCTTCGTCCGTGTCCAGCACCTTGTTCAGCACCTCCTCGCCGCGTGCCGCCCTGGCCTCGACAATGCGGCCCGCTTCGAACCGCACCGCGATCTGGTCGATCAGCGTGCCCTGGTAGGAGAGGGGCTTTGTACTCGCCACATACCCGTCCACCCTCAACGCGTGTGGGGTCGTGAACACCTCCTCGGTCGGAATATTCGGATTGCAGACGATGCCGTTGTTCGCGGTGGAGGCGCCGCCCTGCCACTGATGCCCGTCGGCCAGGCCGACGGTCAGGTCTGTACCCGGCCCGGTGAAGTGAAGCGCCTGGAAGCGCTCCCCGTTGAGCCATTCCGTGCGGCGGTGCAGCGCCGCGTTGTGGGCGGCCCATGCCGAGATCGGGTCTTCCCCATCCACCCGCGACGCCGAGAAGATCGCGTCCGCCAGCTTGGCCACCGCCACGCTCTCCTCATCGTCCGGAAAAACTTGCCTTGCCCAGGACGCACCGGGATAAGCCACGATGTTCCAGTTGATGTCGAACCCGGCAATTTTTTCGAGGGCCGGCTGGTAGGCGACCGAGTTGGCCTTGTTGGCGCGCGAGACCTTCGCCGGGTCCTCGCCGGAGAGAAGCATCGGGTTGTCGCCGACAACGGCCAGCCGAGCTGTGTTTGCCGAAAACGCCTTGGCCATGCCCTCATAGAGCCAAGCCGGCGCGCGGTCGAAGCTTACGTCCCCGGCTAAGCGGAACCGGCTGAGGGTAATCTCCTCGTCCGACAGAATCGGGGTGACGAGCCCCGCGCCCGCCTCATAGGCGTGCCTGGCGATGCGGCGCACCAAAGGCAGTGCCACAACCGGTGCCGTAAGCAGCAGGTCCTGGCCCGGCTGCAACCTCAGTCCGACCTTGATGGCCACCTCGGCGAGCCGGTCGAGCTTCACCGGATCGATGATAGCTGCGGTGTTCTGGGGATAGCTGGTCATTGCGTGCAAACCCGCGAATGCTGTTTCCTCGACCTGGTGTTTGCGCGGCCGAGGACAAAGCGGCAAGTCACAAATTGCGCGGCGCCTGTTCAGGCCTCAGCGGATGACCGGCATTTCGCGCGGCGCCCGCTTGGTCAGCAGCCGCGCGCCATCCTTGGTTATGGCAACGTTCTCCTCGTGCACGATCATCTTGCCGGGCGCATATTCCATTCCCGGCTCGATGGTCAGCACCATGTTCTCCACGATCACGGTGCCGTCGCCGGGGCGGTGCGAGGGTGGCTCGGTGAGCTGAAGCCCGAGCCCATGGCCGAGGCGGCCCACATTGTTGCCGATGGGGCCAGCCTCCTCGATGATCTTGCCCATGGCGCGCCAGACATCGTCCGTGGTTGCGCCCGGAACGGCCGCGCCGATACCCGCCTCGGTCGCCAGCCACATGGCCTCGTGAGCGCGTGCCGCCTCGCTCGAAATCCTGCCGATCGCGTAGTTGCGGTCGAAATCGCAGAAATAGCCGTCGAAGGTCGAGCCGGTATCGATGAACAGGATGTCGCCTTCTTCCGGTATGCGGTCATGGGGGCCGCAGACGATCTGCGGAACGCCACCGGGCCCCGATATGGCCGGCATGAACGGGGTCGAATCCGCCCCCCGGCGCGCGATGTCGATGCGCAGCTTCCTCGTGGCCTCCCGCTCGCTCTCGCCGATGGAGAGCTGGCTGGGCAGCGCCTCGTAGGCCTCGCTGGCGATGGTGCAGATGAAATGGATGTGCTCGATCTCGGCCGCGGTCTTGACCATGCGGATTTCCCAGAGCGCCGGGGAGCCGTCAGCGATCTCCAGGCGCATGCTGTCGCGCAGGCGGAGGAAGTCGACAACCGGCATTCTGAGCGACATTTCGCGACCCAGCTCGGCGCCGACCCGGCCGAACCGTCTGGGCAGCCCTTCGAGTGCCGATCGCAAGAGCGAAAGGCCGTCATCCTCAGGCACCGGGGCTGGCCAGGTGCGAATGTCGTCCACCCAGGTCAATGCCATCTCCGGCGCGCCGATTTCCGGAATGACCGCAATAGGCTTGCCCTCGCGCGGAACCACCACGAACCACGGCCGGGTCGGGCTTTCCCAGAATTGTGAGTCGAAACCGGTGAAATAGCGGATGTTGGGAGGGGCCGTCACAAAGAGCGCATCGAGCTCATGCCGGTGCATGATCTGTTGGGCACGGGCGAGGCGCTGCTCGAACTCCGCAGGTGTGAATCCGCGCTTCGGCATCCGGCTGGCTGCAATCATGACTGCTCCTCTGCCCGTTCGATGATTCCTTGTCACGAGGCCGCGAAGCGGCGGCGCGCGGCGATCTCCTCCGGCGGCCGGCCAACGATGCGAGCATAAGACGCTGGATCGCTTGCCGTCTCGGTATTGATCAGCAGCACACGGCTGTCGGGGCCGAGCACGAGGGCAGCGCGCAACGCGGGATCGGCGGCCGCAGCGAGAAACCCAGCGAGGCCGGCCGCTCCGCTCTCGCCGGCAACGATGGGCTCGCCATCGCTGCGAAAGGCCAACCGCCGCACCGCATCCTTCGCATGGTCCTCGCTCACTGTCATGAAGCCGTGGGCAACCTTCTCGAGGATGCGCCAGGCAATCAGCGAAGGGGTATAACATTCGAGCATGGCCATCACCGTTGGCTCGGTGGCCGGAATGCTCGTGAGCCGTCCAAGCCCCGCGCTGCGATAGAGGCAGGCGGCGCGCTCCGGCTCCACGATGACGGCTTTGCAGCGGCCGGGTCCGAGCCGATCCGCGAGATAGCCGGCGACGCCGCTGGCAAAACCTCCGACGCCCGCCTGCAGGAAAACATGCGTCGGCGGGCCAAAGCCCATGTCGGCGCTCTGCTCGAGCACTTCTTCGGCCAGCACCGTATAGCCTTGGCAGACCAGCCCCGGGATCTCCTCATAGCCCGGCCAGGACGTGTCGGAGACCAGGAGCCACCCGCGCTCGCGGCTGACGCGTTCAGCCTCGTTGACCGAGTCATCATACGTCCCGTCGACGCGGACGATCTCGTCGGCGCCGATGGAGTCGGCGCGCGCTTGCGTCACGCCGGCATGAACGAAGATCACCGATCTGCAGCCCACGAGGCGTGCCCCGGCGGCCACCGACTTCCCGTGATTGCCGTCGGTCGCGCAGCACACGGTCACCGTGCGCGCGAAGGCGCGCGCCGCAGGGGAGAGCAGCTCGGCAATACCGACCTCCCGCCCGAGCTGCTGCTGCAGCATCTGCCTGACCAGGGTCATCACCGCATAGGCGCCACCCAGAGCCTTGAAGCTTCCGAGTCCAAGCCGCCGCCCTTCGTCCTTGATGAGGACGCTGTCCACACCGGCCTCTGCCGCGATGTCTGGCAGCGGAACGAGCGGCGTGGGGGTCACCTCACCCCATAACGCCAGAAAGGGGCGCACTCTCTGGGGCGCCGCCTCGCCGACCCACGCTCTCTCCGCATCGGACAGAGTCTGCTTGAACCGCGGCAGTGCGTTCGAAACGAAAGCCATGCATTCCCTCGCTGTTGGGCGAGAGACTATTTCGGTTATGGCTTTATTTGTATGCTCTTTCTGCCCCTTGGCCGCACTAAACTTGCAACACTGGACAGCCGAAGGAGAAAACCGTTCGCCATGCCGCGGCAGCCTGACGTCCCGCCCGATGAATTCGATCTGAAAATCCTGCGATTGATGCAGCTGGACAATCTCACGCCGCAGCGGGAAATCGCCGAGCGTGTCGGCCTCTCGGCCCCGGCCGTCGCGAGGCGCCTGCAGCGGCTGCGCAAGACCGGCATCATCAAGAGCGACGTTTCGGTCATAGACCAGGCTGCGGTCGGCCGGCCGCTCACCATCATCGTCCAAATTGCCGCCGAGAGCGAACGGCTCGACCTGATCGACGAGATGAAGGCCAGGTTCGCGCGCTGCCCCCAGGTCCAGCAGTGCTATTATGTCACCGGCGAGACCGACTTCATCCTGATCATGAATGTCAGGGACATGGCGGAATACACCGAGCTCACGCGCGTCCTGTTCTTCGAGGGCGGCAACGTGAAGAGCTTTCGCACATGCGTGGCCATGCAAAGCGTGAAGGCCAACGGACCGGTGCCGCTGCCGCCGGTCGGGAGCTGAACGGCTATATTGCGACGCCCGGCTGCGTCGCTAAAGCATTTTCGAGCGAAGTGGATACCGGTTCGCGTGAAGAAAATGCGACCAGGCAAAAAACTAGAGCATTTTCGAGCGAAGTGGATACCGGTTCGCGTGAAGAAAATGCGACCAGGCAAAAAACTAGAATGCTTCCGCGATTCGAAGAAGAGCGGAAGCGTTCTAGACGCCTTATTGGCGGTGGATGTCGACGGCGCCGCAGGATCGGAATGTCTGCTCGACCGGCCCCACAAGCTTCTCCTGATCGAGCTCGGTCGCGATCCGGATCAAGCCTCTGAGCGCCGTGGCGCGATCCTTGTCCGGGTCGGGGCCGCCCCGCTCGGCTTCGATGATGTTGAAATCCTCCCCGGCGGTGTTCTCTCGGTCGGCCGCGGTCACGGCGACATCGCGCCGGTTGATCCCGTGCTCTTGCACCAGGTGCTCGACCGCCAGCTCCGCGTCCTCGCGCGTCCGAAATGTTCCGATGATCGTTCTGCCCATGGCCAACTCCGTCGCTACGGAGAGGTAATGACCGTGCGCGGCTCAGGTTCCGGAGCTTGGCGGTTATCGTCAGCGGGCGTGCGCCTGGCCCTGGGCGGCATGAAACAGGAACTCGCGCATGCACGACGCCGCCAGGAAGGCGGTCATGCCGGTCGGGTCGTGCGGCGGGCTCACCGTATTGACGTCATAGGCGACGATCTTGAGGCCCTTCAGCGCACGGATGAGTGACAGGCCCTCGTAAGCCGTGAGGCCGCCCCAGGTCGGCGTGCACACGCCGGGCGCGCAGCTCGGGTCGAAAATGTCCATGTCGAAGCAGAGATAGACCGGCCGTCCGGCGAGGGTATCGTGGATTTCGGCCAGCACGTCCTCCATGCCACGCTTGCGCATGAGGTGGTCGGGAATGACCCGGTAGCCCAGCGCGCTGGCATGGGACCAGGCATTCTGCAGATAGGTCGGCCCGCGCGTGCCCACGTGGAAGGAATGGGCTGTCTGCACCAAGCCTTCCTCGGCGGCGCGGGCGAACGTGGTGGCCGTGCTGTAGCGAATGCGGTCGATGCCGTCCTCCGGATAGGTGTCCGTGTGCGCATCGATATGCAGCACCACCAGATCCGGATAGCGCCGGTGCAGAGCCCGCAGCTGCGGCAGGGTCACGGCGCCGTCGCCGCCCATGGTCACGGGGATGACGCCGTGGCCGACGATCTCCCCCACCATCTGCTCGATCGCCTCGAACGACTCCCGCACTGACGACGGAAACACCTGCACATTGCCGTAATCCACCGCGCCGAGCGTGGCGATCGGGTCGAAGTCCTGATCCGGCAGCTCGTAGGCGCGCACCAGCGCCGACTGCTCGCGAATGGCAGAAGGCCCGAAGCGCGAGCCGATCCGGGCCGGATGCGTGCCGCTGTCATAGGGGATGCCGAGAATGGCCACCTTGGCACGGCTCAGGTCGCGCGACAGGGGCGCGCCCATGAAGCTCTGCAGGCCGAACCGCGTCGCACTGTCCTGGCTTACGCTCATGGCATTTTCCTCCCCTTCGGCCGGTCAGGCGAGCCGGAGCACCTTGGCCTTCTGCCTGATCAGACCCAGAATGACATCGATCGACGGCGTCGCCATCCCGACATCGCGGGCGAGCGCCGCCACCGCACCGATAATGGCATCGATCTCCAGCCGCCGGCCAGCCTCTAGATCCTGCAGCATGGAGGTGCGGAACGCGCCCGCCAGCGCCGCCTTGGCCAGCCGCTCTTCGACGGTCATATCGAAGCGCACGCCGGTCTGCTCCGCCACCGCCCGCGCCTCGGACATCATGGCGATGACCAGCGGCCGCGTTTCGGGGCTGAGAATGATCTCGTCCATCGCCGCACCGGTCAGGGCGCTGATCGGGTTGAACGCCAGGTTGCCCCACAGCTTGGTCCAGACCTCCTTGCGGATGTCGGCCGTGACGCGTGCATCAATACCCGCATCGGCCATGGCGGCAGCAAGCCGCTTGAGCGCAGCGTCCTGCCGGCCGTCGGGCCGGCCCAGGATGAAGGTGCTGTCGCTCACGTGATGGGCTTCACCAAGGCCGGTATTGCGCACATTGGCATAGGTCACGCAGCCGATGGTGTTATCCCGCGGCACCGCGACGGCCAGCCGCCCGCCCGGATCGAGCATTTCGCCGACCGACGAACCCTCTCCGGCGAAATACCACCAGGGCAGCCCGTTCTGCACGAACACCACCTGGGTGCCGGCTCGTACCAAAAGCTCGAGTATTTCGGCCGTTTCCGGCACCGAATAGCCCTTCACCGTCACCAGCACATAGTCCTGTAGCCCAAGCGCCTCCGTGCGCTCGGCCACACCGGGCCGCTGATGGATCGGGTGGCCATCGGCGCTGGAGAGCACGATGCCCTTGTCGCGAATGGCGGCTGCCCGTTCGCCGCGCGCCACCACCGCGATCTCGTGCCCGAGCCGCCCAAGCCGGGCGGCCAGGAACACGCCGATCGCGCCCGCGCCGATGATGCAGATCTTCATGCTGACAACGCTTCAGCCGGCCTATTGCTGCGGCAGGTAGTCATTGGTGAAGATCGCCTCTGGCTTCACCTTCGGGTCAAGGGCGCCACCCTTCTGCATCACATCCTGCATGCCCGCCCAATCCTCCGCCACCATCACGCCCATGGGCTTGTCCTTGGTGTTCTTGGTGGTGAGGCCGGGCAAGGAAGCCTGCCACTGCACCAGCAGCACATCGCGGTTGCGGTCCTGCTGCGGCATGCGCTTGATGATCGCGTCGACCGCTTCCTCCGGGTTGGCCTTGGCCATTTCCAGCGCCTTGATGGTCGCCCGCAGGAAGCCGCGCACCGCCTCCGGCTTCTCCTTCAGGAAGACATTGTTGGCCACGATTCCCTGCGCCATGAGGCTCACGCCAAAATCCGAATACAGAAAATGGGTGGTCTTCATGCCGAGCTTTTCGATCTGCGCCGGCTGCACGTTGATATTGCCGGGAATCGCGTCAGCCCGCCGCTGCAGCAGCAGCGTGTTCTTCGCGCCGGTCGCCGGGCTCAGGATGTTCACCTTCTTGATGTCGCCGCCATCGGCCGCCATGAGCGATGGGAAGGCGATGCCGCTCGACTCCGATGGCGCATAGGCGATGATCTTGCCTTCCAGCTCCCTCGGCCGGTTGATCGGCGCATCCGCCGGCGAGATCACGCCCAGCATGTCGCTGACGATGCGCATGACCGCCGTGACCGGCAGTCCCTGCTCGACGCTGAACAGCAAGGTGGAAAAGTCGATGAGCGCCAGCTGGTCCTGGCCTTGCGCCAGCTGCTGCACCACCGTGGCAGAGCCCTGGCCCTCGCTGATGGTGACGTCCAGCCCCTCGTCCTTGTAGAGGCCCTTCTCCAGCGCCAGAAAGAACGGGGCGTGTACGCCGTAAATGGTCCAGTCAAGCCTGAAGCTGATTTTCTCGTCTGCCCGGGCCGCGCCCGAAGCCACCATGGCCAACAGACAGGCCAGGGATGTGAGACGCATCAGTCTGCGTAACATGGTCACCGCTCCCCAATTGCTCACCCTCGAGATTTTCATCACCTTCGGGGCTAGCCCCGTCCCGCAGCTGCCCTGTGCCGCTTCTGTCTGCCTGGCACGCGATGCGATTTCTTGTTCTGCACGCAACTGTTCTATGGCGGCTGCGAAACGATTATTGAATCTGGGTACTGTGACGTCCAATGACTTTGATTACCGAATCCATGAGTTCCAGGTTATGGCTTCACGATGAGATCTCATCATGATCGAGCTGCAGCTGGGCTGCGAAGCCGTTCATGGTGAGCCGGAACTCCTCCAGGAAGCGATGCGCCAGCTGCGACGCCGGCCGGTAGATCGACTGTATACAGAAGATGCGCAGCGGAATCCGTGGACGGAACGTCCGCATGACCAGTCCCTGCTCCGGATCGCCCAGCATGATGGTGGGATCGATCAGCGCCACGCCGATGCCCCTGGCGGCCATGGCCTTGGCCACCGACGAGGTATTGGTCTCGAACCGGTCCCTCGGCACCAGTCCCTCCCGCAGGAAGGCCTCGCGCACGAGCTGGCTCGGCGGCGTATTCTGCTCCCAGAGGATGACGGGATGGCTTTCGAGAAGCTGGGGCGTCAGCACCGCATTCTCCGCCAGCGGATGGTCTTTATGCAGCACGCCCACCACTTCGAGCTCGGCCACCAGCTCCGCGGTGAGTGATTTGTCCGGGCCGGGATGGTTGTACATGAAGCCGAGATCCACCTGGTGCAGCCCCACCTGGTTGATCATGTTGGCCGAGTTCTCCGACATCAGCAGCGTGCGGATATGAGGCCTTTCCCGCGCGAAATCGGCCAGGCAGCTGGCCACCACCGAGCTTGCCAGCGATGGAATGGCCGAGATGGCCACCGTCCCGGCCTGGCTCGAGCGCAGGCCGTCCATCCCGTCATTCAGCGCTTCCAGCTGCACGAACAGGCGCTCGACCTCGATCAGCAGCCGCGAGGCGTCTCCGCTTGGATAGAGCCGGCCGCGCACTCGCCGGAACAGGCGCACGCCCAAGCTGCTCTCCAGGCTCGCGATCATCTTGCTCACCGCCGGCTGCGTCACGTTCAGCTGGCGGGCCGCCTCCGTCACGTTCTGCGTCTGCATCAGAATGCGGAACATGTGCAGCTGGCGAAGGTTGGGAAGGCGCATGGGCTGGGTGCTCCTGCCGGAAACCGTGCCGCGCCAGAGTGTCATGGCCGCAAGTTTAGTCAAACGGCCTTGATCACGCCCCGGCGCGCCGGGCCGGCATCAGCACCAGAGCCGCGCCGAGCAGATAAACCGCGCCGATGCTCAGGAAGATGGCCGCGAACTGCCCATGGTCGTAGAGCAGGCCGAACACCAGCGGGGCGATGATGCCGCCGATGCTGAGCCCGGTGCTGACGATGGCGAAGGCGCGTCCATAGGTGCCCGGCGCGGTCACCGACCGCACGATGAGATCGCGCGAGGGCAGCACCACGCCGTTGAGCAGGCCGGCCGCTGCGGCCAAACCCAGCACCATGATCGGCCCAAGCGGAACCACGCCGCCGGCCAGCAGCAACACCCCGGCACCGATCAGTCCGAGCGCCGCGACCAGGTTATGGCGAGGGGTGCGCCCCGCGATCATGCCGCCGAGGAGAATGCCCACCGCCATAGCCAGGAGGTAGGCGGAGAGGGCGAGATTGACAAAATCCAGGCTCAGATCGTGCAGCGCGTGCCATGTCAGCGCGCCATAGGTTTGCACGCCCGTTCCGGCCAGCGCCAGCAGCACCCAGATCAGGGTATTGCGCAGGATCTCCGGCGAGGCCAGCAGGGCAAGGGACGATTTCTGCTCCCCCTTGTCCCGCCCGCCGGCCGGCTGGCTCGCCACGCCGGGATGGGAAGCAGGCGACTTCAGCCAGCGCTGCTGCACCAGCAGGAGCAGGGCGACCGCATAGCCAAGCGCTGCGGACACCCACATGGCCGCCTGCCAGCCATAGCCATAGGCGATGAAGGCCAGGCTGGCCGGCGCCGCGGCCGAGCCGATGAAGCCTGAAAAGGTGTGTATGGAAAAGGCCGTGCTGACCCGCCGCGGCGAGACCCTTTCCGAAAGAATGGCATAATCCGCCGGGTGGTAGATGGCATTCGCGGCGCCGGCTGCCGCAAAAGCCAGGACGAACACCCCGTAGACCGGCACCAGGGCCGTCAGCGCGAATCCGGTCGCGCCCAAGATAAGGGCGCCGATCAGCAGCTTCACCCGGTCCATCCGGTCGGCCAGCACGCCCGCCGGCGTCTGCAGAACGGTGGTGACCAGGTTGAGCACCGAAACCAGCAGCGCGAGCTCCGTATAGCCGATGCCCAGGTCTCTGTTGATGAAGGGCATCAGCGGCGGCAGCACCAGCAGGTAGAAATGGCTGATGAAATGGGCGGCGCTGACATTCGCGGTGACGCGCCAGTCAGCGGCGCTTCGGCCGGGCAGGCGGCTGGTGGCTTGGTCCATATTGGTCCTTCGGCTTACACCGCCACGGCATAGCACTCCCGGCGCGGATCGGCACCCCCCATGAGCAGCCCGTCAGCCATGCGCCTTATGGCATTGACACCGCCCATCAGCCGCGACCAGCCATCCACCCGCTGCACGGTCCAGCCCGCATTCTCCAGCAGCGGGGTCCACGCCTCGGGGCAGCGGGCCTCCAGCAGCACCACCTTGCCCTGGTCGTGGCGGATGCGCGGCCATTCGACTGCGGACTGAATGTCGAGCCCCTGCTCGAAGTGCCGCCGCATCACCTGCAACAGCGACTGCGGCTGGCCGTGGTCGCCCGGCGTCGCGATCGCCAGCTCCAGCCCGTAGGGGCCGGTGACCAGCGCCGGGCTCAATGTATGGAACGGCCGATAGCCACCCTTCAGGCCGCGCACCGGATCATCGTCCAGCCGCTCCAATATGGCGCGGTTGTGCAGCACCATGCCGTGCTGCACGCAGGCAATGCACGATCCGAACGCCTCGAACAGCGACTGCACCCAGGAGACGGCATTCCCCGCGCTGTCCACCGCCACCAGGGTGGAGGTGTCGCCGCCGCCCGAGATCGCCACCGGCTCCAGCGCGCTCTTGCGCAGCGCGGTCAGGAATCGCGGCTTCAGCACGTCCGGCGGCAGGGTCACGCGCCGCGGGTCGGCGCAATAGGCATCGCGGATGCGGAAGGCGGTGCATTTGCGCGCAAGGTGGGCCGCGGGATCAAGCAGCGGATCCTCGTCCCCGCTCGGCTGGTCGTCCTCCAGCTCCGCAAGGCCGAGCATGGCCAAGAGCGCGATACCTTGCGAATTGGGCGGCGCCACATGCACCCGGCGGCCGCGCCAGTCGATCGCAAGCGGCGCATCGAACAGGGTCTCGTGCTCTGCAAGGTCCGATGCATCGAGAAGCACGCCTTGTGCCCGCGCTTCCGCCAGCCAGGCATTGGCGAGCGGGCCTTCATAGAAGGCGCGCCAGCCGTGCTGGGCGATGCACCGCAGCATTTCCGCCACCGCGGGCTGCTTCAGCCGGGCGCCGAGCTCGGCCGTTCCCGGCCGGCCATAGAGGGTCACCAGGTTGGGAAAGGCGGCCGCCAGCTCCGCGTAATCCGGACCGTTGAAGAAGCCGGCACCTGTCCTGTCCAGCGGCACGCCGTCTTCGGCAAGCGCAATCGCCGGCGCCAGCACCTCGGCCAGCGACCTGGTGCCGAACCGTTCGAGCGATTCCGCCCAGGCGGCCACCACGCCCGGCACCGACACGCCCAAGGGTCCGCGCCGCGGCAGGGCGGAAAGCCCGCGCGCCCGCATGGCCTCGGCCGTGGCCGCCTTGGCGGTCTTGCCCGAGCCGTTGATGGCGGTCACCCCCGCCTTGGCATCGAACCACAGGGCGATCGCGTCGCCGCCGAGCCCGTTCATGAACGGGATGGCCACCGCCAGAGTTGCCGCCGCTGCGACAGCGGCATCCATGGCATTCCCGCCGGCCCGCAACATGGCCGCGCCGGCCTCCGCCGCCCGCGGGTGGCCCGCCACCACCATGCCGCGCTCGCTCATCACGATCGGCCGGTGGGCCTGAAGCGATGCCTTGGGCTCATTTGCATGCATGACCTACTCCACGAAGCTCGCCGCGTTCATCAGGCTGCGCACCCGTTCGGACGCACGGTAGAACACCGGATCGCGCATCACCGAAAAGTCGCGCGGCCGCGGCAGGGGAACCGGCACGATCTCCTGTATCCGCCCCGGTCGTGGCGTCATCACCACCACCCGGTCGGCCAGCAGCACCGCCTCGGTGATGCTGTGGGTGATCAGCAGCACCGTCTTGGGCGATTGCATCCAGATGCGCTGCAGCTCGAGGTTCATCTGCTCGCGGGTGAGCGCATCCAGCGCGCCGAACGGCTCGTCCATCAGCAAGAGCGAGGGCGAGGTCACCAGGGCCCGGCAAAGCGCTACCCGCTGCTGCATGCCACCTGAAAGCTCGTAGGGCTTCTTGTCCTCGAACCCGCTGAGGCCCACCAGGGTGAGCAGCTCGTCCACATGGGCGCGCTGCTCGGCCGATCCGGTCTGGATGTCCAGCGGCAGCTCCACGTTCCGCCGCACGCTGCGCCACGGCAGCAGCACCGGCGTCTGGAACGCGATTCCGGTGCCGGGCCCGGGTCCCTTCACCGGTTCGCCGCCCACCAGGATCTCGCCGGACGTGGCGGGCAGCAGCCCCGCCACCAGCCGCAGCAAGGTGGACTTGCCGCAGCCGGATGCGCCGACCACCGCCACGAACTCGCCGGGCGCGATGTCGAGGCTGATGCCGGACAGGGCCTCGATAGTGCCGGTCCGCGTTTCGAAGCGCTTGCCCACGTCACGCAGGCTGATGGATTGCGACGGATCGAAGCTCGCGTCTCGGCTCGGCTGCGGGCTCAGCATCTCAGGATGCCCCCGCGCCGCTATGCAGCCGCACCACGCTGTGCCAGGGGATGACCGCCTTCTCCAACAGCTCGATCGCGTAATAGACCACCACGCCGATCACCATCAGAGCCGCCAGCACCGCGAACAGCAGCGTCGTGTCCAGGCTGGCATTCGCCTGGAGCAGCAGATAGCCGAGCCCCGCGGATGCCCCCACCCATTCGGCGATGACTGCGCCGACCACGGCGAAGGCCACCGAGACCTTCATGCCGGCAAAGATGTTGGGCAGCGACAGCGGCAGCCGGAAATACCAGAAGGTCTGCAGCCGGCTCGCCCGCAGCGCCTGGGCCAGCTCCAGCACCTCCCGCTCCACCGAGCGCAGTCCCACCGTGGTGGAAATCACGATGGGAAAGAACGCCACCAGGAAGGTCACCACCAGCTTGGGGAACAGCCCCAGCCCGAACCACACCACGATGAGCGGCGCCAGCGCCACCTTCGGGAAGGTCTGGCTCAGGATCAGCCACGGCATCACCGCTTGCTCCAGCGTGCGCCAGGCCACCAGCATGATCGACAGGGGAATGCCGATCGCCACCGAAAGCAGGAAGCCGCCGAGGGTGACATAGGTCGTGATCCAGCTGTGATGCAGCAGGAAGGAGAAATCCTCGACGATCCGTTGCAGGACCGCGCCGGGCAGGGGCAGGAGATAGGGCGGAATGTCGAAGATCTCGACCGCCGCATACCAGGCGGCGATCATGATCACGAGCGCGAGGCCGGGGTAGAGCCCTGGAATCTGCCGCTTCATCTCAGGTCAGCCCGGAAAAGGGGCGTCGGGCGCAGGCGTCGTGCACCATCGTCACCAGATGGGTGAAATCGAACACGGGGAGGCCGGTCGCGTCCTGCACCGCCGCCGCGTAGGGCGGCAGCAGCGAGCATTCCAGCAGGATGGCGCCCACCTCGGGATTGCGCTCCACCATGTGCCGCGCCACTACGACCACCTCCGCCTCGGCCAGCTCGAAATCCAGCCACGGCCGGTCGTCCCAGGCGGTGGCCGCGAATTCCGGACAGTTCTCGACCCCCACGATCACCACCGGGTCGGTAATGCCCGCCGCACGCAGGTGATTGTCGGTGAGGCTTGCCGCTTCCGCCGTGACGATGCCCAGGCGCTGCGAACGCTTCAGCATGCGGGAGATCATCGGCGCCAGCATCAGCGACGACGCGAACACCGGCACATCCACCGCCTCGCAGAGATGTTTCTGGAACAGCGCGGCAAACCCGCAGGAGGTGGTGATCGCCCGGCAGCCTTGCGCCACCAGGCTGCGCGCCCCATCGAGCCAGGGGCCGATCGCCTCGCGGAATTCCGCGCTGTCCGGGTCCATGGCCCCGAGCTCGCGAACCGTGCGGCTGCCGGAGAAGCCTTTCACCACGTGGTGAAGCACGGGGAACGGGAAGCTGGCGGCATTGCCGATAGCCCCCGGCGGCCGCGGAAAGTGGCCTTCGATCAGCAATATGCCGATCCTGTGTCCGTAGATGTTATGGCCGCCGCGCAGCACGCGGCGGAGCGCCGGTGCGGTCATGGCTCATCACGCCTTGTATGTCAGCACTCTGGGATAGTCCGCAAAGCACTCGGCTCCGTTCTCGGTGACGGCGAAACTCTCCGAGATCACCAGTCCATAGTTTTCCATCCATATGGCCGGGATGCAATGGAAGGTCATGTTTTGCTCCAGCACCGTGCGGTCGCCGGCCCGCAGGCTTGCGGTGAGTTCGCCCCAGGTCGGCGGGTAGCCGATGCCCACGGGATAGCCGATGCGGCTGTCCTTCTCGATGCCATGGCGCGCGGTCACCGCCTTCCACGCGGCCGCAAGCTCCTCGCACGCGACGCCGGGCTTCACCTTGTCCAGCACCGCCTGCAGGCCCTCGGCGATCACCTTGGCCACCTCCTGCATCTCCTGGGTGGGCGTGCCGAGATAGATGCAGCGCGACAGGGGCGAGTGATAGCGGTGCCTGATGCCGCCCAGCTCGATATAGAAGATCTCGCCCTTGGCCAGCGGCGCGTCCGTCCAGGAAAGGTGGGGCGCCGCGCAGTACTCGCCCACCATGGCGTTTGGCGGCTTGCAGGGAAACGTGCCGCCGAACTCCGGCAGGCCGGCGGTGGTGACCCGGTAGACCTCGGCCATCACGTCGCACTGGCGCACACCCGGCTCGGCCTTGTCATAGGCGGCCTGCTGGGCGGCAGCGGCGATCTTGCCGGCCTGGCGCATGAACTCGAGCTCGCGCTCCGACTTCACCATCCGGCACCAATTGACCAGCAGGAACGCATCCACGAAGCGCGCATTGGGCAGGTCGCGCTTCAGGATCGCGTCCCACTTGGCCGTATAGTAGTAGTCGTCGGTCTCCACCCCGATCGTGCCCTTGTCCCAGCCGCGCCGCTTGAGCTCTTCGGCCACGAACTCGATCGGGTGCCGCTCGGTCGAGGCGACATAGTAATCGGGATAGGGAACGACGTTCTCTTCCGCGAGGAAGGCGGTGAACTTCGCGCCCACCGCGTCCATCTTGCGGCCGATCCACACCGGCTCTTCCTGTTTGAGGCTCACCGCCACCATTTGCGGCGTATAGAACGACCACCCGTCATAGCCGGTGAGCCAGAATTGGTTGGCGGGCGATGCCACCAGCAGCAGGTCGATACCGCGCTTGGTCATCTCCGCTTTTGCGCGCGCAATGCGCGCCAGGAACTCGCTGCGCTCGAACAGAATCATGCAGGACCTCTTCCCCAGCCTTGTCGGCTTTTGCACAGCAGCATCGCCCGGGCCGGGCCAGAAGTCTAATGACATGTAGACCGCAAACCCATAACGCAAAGGTTATGGCAGTGAGCGGGCCATCCCGCATTCTCGCCATGGACGCGGGCCTCTGGGTGAGGCATCGTGACGGCCTGATTGAGAGCGCGACAACGGAATGGGCAATATCCGCTACGACTATACAGGCGATGGCCGGCTGCTCGAGGGCGCAGACTGGATCGGTCTCCGCCCCCATGGCCTCGAGCCGCATTATCACGCGGAGGTGCAGGCCTCCATCGTCTGGCGTGGCGAACGTGAGTACCGCATCGGCGATCGGAGGCTGCGGCTGCGCCCGGGCCAGGTGCTGGTCGTACCGCCCTGGCGAGCGCACCACGCCCTGCCATCCATGCGCGGCGATATACGGTCGACCGAATTCTACATAGCGGGTTCCACGCTGTCGGCCGAGACCGCCGGGTGGCTCAACCAATTCGGCTATGTGGTCCTGGAGCGGCCCGATCTCGTTGACCTGTCGCCGGTCGAGGCCGCCGGTCTCCTCACCGAGCACCTGGCTGCGGCGCCTGATGCCGTGATCTTCGATGCCGCGCCGGCTCAGCTGCCGAACGGCACCGGCCGGCTGTCCCAAGCAGTGGCCCGGCACGACCAGATTGCCGATGCCGCGCAGGCGCTGGGGTTCAGCCGCGAAGGCTTCATCCGTGCTTTCGCCAGGAGCTTCGGCCTGACCCCCCATGCCTACAAGGTCAATCTCAGGCTGAACGAAGCCCGCCAGCTGCTCAGGCAGGGCGAGGCGATCGCGGACGTCGCCTACGCCACCGGCTTCAGTGATCAGAGCCATTTCGGCCGCATGTTCCTGCGCTTCTTCGGGGCCACGCCTGGCCAATTCCGCGCCGCTCATGCGGCCGCCTGCTGACAAGTCACTTTCCTTCTAGAGCGGGGCGCCCCGTCCGTGGTTGAAGGCCACGGGAGGTGCCCATGACGCTCTTGGAAATGGCTCTGCTGGCTGTCGCTGGCTTCGCTGCCGGCATACTGAACGCGGTGGCCGGCGGTGGAACCATCTTCACCTTCTCCGCTCTCCTCGCCGTCGGGATGCCGCCGGTTGCGGCCAATGCGACCAGCGCCACCGCGGTCGTGCTCGGCTCGGTGGCGTCGGCTGTGGCTTACCGCCGCGAGATCATCCTGGCCCTGCGGCGGCTGCTTCCGCTCTGTGCCGTCTCGATCCTCGGCGGCGGCACCGGCGCTGCGCTCCTGCTCTGGTCCGGTGACCAGGTGTTTCGCGCGCTGGTGCCGTGGCTGCTGCTGTTCGCGACCCTGCTGTTCGCGGCGGCACCCTATATCCAGCGCGCGTTGAAGCCTGCAGCCCCTTCGCGGCATCGCCGGGGCGACCTGCCGCTCGCCATGCTCGTGCAAGGGCTGGTGGCGATCTATGGCGGCTATTTCGGGGCCGGCATGGGCGTCATGATGCTGGCCTCCCTGGCCCTGACCGAAACCGGTGGCTATCACGCCGCCAACGCCGCGAAGAACCTGCTGGCCATCGTGCTGCAGGTCATGGCCGTGGTGGTGTTCCTGTTCTCCGGCGTGGTCGATCTGGAGCTCAGCCTGATCATTGCCATTTCCAGCATCATCGGCGGCTGGGTGGGTGTTGTCGCGGCGCGACGCATACCCCAGGCCGTGATGCGCCACCTGGTCATCGTCTGCGGTCTTGCTCTCGCCCTGTGGTATTTTGTGCGTTGATGCCGGGTTGCGGGCCGGCTCGCGCATCAGCGGATCACCACGAACATCGGGAGAAACACATGCGGCCAAGTGTCAAAGTCATCACGCTGGCGGTCGATGACCTCGAGCGCTCGCTGCGCTTCTACAGGGACGGACTGGGCCTGCCCACCCAAGGAATCATCGGCCAGGAATATGACCATGGCTCCGTCGTGTTCTTCAACCTGCAGGGCGGCCTCATCCTGGCCCTCTATCCCGCGGCGTTTCTGGCCGAGGATGCCAAGGTGACACCCACCAGGTCTCGCGTGGGCGCCGTATCGATCGGCCATATCGTCCGCTCCAAAGCCGAGGTCGGCGCGATCATCGAGGCCGCCAGCCGCGCGGGCGCCATCATCACCGATTTGCCGAAGGACCGGTTCTGGGGCGGCTATTCCGGCTATTTCCAGGACCCGGACGGGCACCTCTGGGAGATCACGTGGCACCCGGAGCTGAGCGCGCAGGAATAGCGCCGCCCGGCCGTCAAAGCCTATTGCTCTGACAGGTCGGCCGTGTTACGCGTTAAAGAACAAATCATGAACCAAGGGGCTCGCCATGACGGAAAATCCCAGCATCATGTCGCACGTTTCCATCGGCACCAATGACTTCGAGAAGGCAGTGGCCTTTTATGACGCGGTGCTGGCAACAGTGGGCGCGCGCCGGGTTATGGAGCATGACGGCGCGGTGGCATACGGGAAGCATTTCCCGGAATTCTGGGTGCAGCGGCCAATCGACGGCCGGCCGGCCGTCGTCGGCAATGGCACCCATTTCGGCTTCTTCGCCAAGTCGAAAGCAGAGGTGGACGCCTTCTATGCAGCGGCAATCGGCGCCGGAGCGGCCCCCGACGGCGCGCCGGGCCCCCGGCCTGATTACGGCGAGCCCTATTACGGCTGCTTCGTGCGGGACCTTGATGGCCACAAGATCGAGGCGGCGTTCTGGGACCAGGAGCTGGCGGCGGCGCGGTGAAGACCGGCCGCTAGCGGCTTGCTCGATGCTGGGAGCAAGAGCCGGCGGCGCTTAGCGCAGGTTGAGCTGCCATGACACGCCGTAGCGATCGTTGACCCACGTGAACTGGCGGCTGAACCCGTAATCGGCCAGGGGCATGAGCACCGCTCCCCCTTCGCCGAGGCTCGATGACAGCCGGCTGATCTCGTCCTCGGAGTCACACTCGATGAACAGTGAAAAGGCCGGGGTGAAGCTGAAAGCGTGCTTAACGGGGCTGTCGATGCACATGATGCTCTGGTCCGCTATCGAGAATACGGCAGTCATGATCGAGCCCTCGGGACCGGCCTCGCCAGGTCCATAACGCACGATATCGACAATGTGAGCGTTCGGGAAAAGCGAGACATAGAAATTCATCGCGGCTTCGGCATCGCCTTGAAACATCAGAAAGGGTCGAACGCTCGCAACCATAACGAAGGTCTCCATTCGTGAAGAAAGATGCCAGGCACGGTCCGTGCGGGCAAATGCGCGGCCGGTGAAAGTCATTGTTCCGAGCTGCCGCCGGCCCAGGTGCCGACATTGCGCAGCACGCAACCTCTCACCACCCTATCCACCGCTTAAATTTGCCGGTCAAGTATCCCCTGGTATTGCCTTGTGAGTTCATCACGGTCATCTTATGGTACTTCCGCTTGGAAGCAGCGAAAGCATAGCTCCAATGAGCAACAATACTGCCGTGCGCAAAGCGGCCGTGGACCTCGACCGCGACCTTTTTCTTCGCGCCTTGTTGCGGGAACTCTCGGGAACCCTGCAAGACGTGGTCGGCCTCGATGAGGCCTCGGGCTATGTCAGCGTGGTTGGCGGCGCCATCGGCGAGCAAATTGACACGTCCTATCGCCACGCATTGCAGGTCGAAAAGCTGAGCCGCAAGCAGGTTGCCGAGGTGCTGGTCGATCTCAAGCGGCGCATTGAAGGCGATTTCTACATCATCGAGGAGCGCGAGGACCGCATTGTCCTCGGCAACAGGGCCTGTCCGTTCGGCAAGTTCGTCGAGGGCCGCCCCTCTCTCTGCATGATGACCTCGAACGTGTTCGGCTCCATCGCCGCCCGCAATCTCGGCTATGCCCGGGTCGAGATCGAGGAGTCGATCGCCCAGGGTCATCCCGGGTGCCGCATCGTCGTCCACCTCAAGCCTGTGCAGGATCCCGAACCGGATGCTCGCGAGTATTTCGGGCCGACAGCTTGATGGTCTCGGACGACGCTCTCGCGATCCTGAATGCCTTGAGCGAGCCGGCTCTGCTCCTTGATCCGCAGGGGGTGATCCTGGGGGCGAACCGGGCGGCCAGGCGTCTGCTCGGCAATCAGCTCATGGGATTGCCACTCGCGGATCTCATCACCAGCCCTCCGGATGCGTTCGAGCAGTATCTGCGAAGATGCTCCGCGACGAGCGGCGCGCTGCCTGGCGCCCTGTCGGCCCGCCGGAGCGACGGAACCGACCTTCGGCTGCGTGCCTATGGCGCCCGGCTCGCGGCTTTCCCGAGCGCCCGCCCGGTCGTCATGCTGCGCCTGCTGCCCGCCGATACCGATGCGTTCTCCGTATTGGCCCGCAAGATCCGCGACCTCAATCTCGAGATCAGCCGGCACCGCCAAACCCAGGCAGCCCTCGAAGAAGCCCTGCACCAGAACGAGACGCTGCTGCGGGAGCTTCAGCATCGGGTGAAGAACAACATGCAGATGCTGCTGGGCCTGTTCGCCGCAGCCCAGCGCGAGACGGATTACGAGGAGGTGAGGGACTTTCTCGAAGACGTGGCCCATCGGCTGATGGCGGTGGTCACCGCGCAGCAGCTCATGTACCGGTCTCACCATCTGCATGCGATCGAGGCGGCGGCCTTCGTGCGCGATCTGTGCGGGGCGATCGGCAAGACGCTCCCGCGGCAGGTGCGCATGGAGGTCACCGCGTTCGACGGCCTGCTGCCCAACGATGTCGTCTTTCCGTTGGCGCTCATCCTGAATGAGCTCTTGACCAACGCGCACAAGCATGGTTGGCAGAATGCCGACAGCCGAATTCAAGTCGATCTGCAGCGGAACGGGGCCGATTGCACGCTCATTGTACAGGACGACGGACCGGGGATCCCTCCACAAGCCAAGGAGCGGCGCTCGTCAGGCCTGGGCCTGGTGCGGGGACTCTGCAGGCAGATCGGTGGCTCGTTCACGATTGAGAACGCGGGAGGTACGCGCTGCCTCGTGCGCTTTTCAGCAGCAGGAGGCGTGAACCCAGAGAAAGGCTGATCGACAATGCAGATCGTGTCATCAGACGAGGGCAAGCGAAGTCCCCCGGGGCCGGCGGCTCAGGTTCCGTTCAGCCAGCTGAACGTCCCTCACGACGTCCGGGTGCTGATCGTCGAGGACGAGTGGCTCGTGTCGCTCGACCTGGAAGCGGCGTTCCAGCAGGCAGGCTACCAGGTGGTCGGCATCGCCACCAGCTGTGACGAGGCGATCGAGATCGCGGCCAGGGTGCGGCCGCATGTGGCCACCATGGACATTCGCTTGCGTGGCGCGCGCGACGGCGTCGACGCCGCCAACGAGCTCTACCGGCGCTTCGGCATAAGATGCCTGTTCGCTTCGGCCTATTCTGAAGCGGCCACGATGCAGCGCGTGGCGGCGCGACCGCTTGGCTGGCTGCAGAAGCCGTTCATGGCGGCCCAGGTTGTCTCCACCCTGACCGCGGCTTTGCGCCGGCTCCAGGGTCATTGATCCGCGGATGCTCGTCGTGCGCCCCTGCCGATGCAGTCATGAGCGGATCACGGCGAGGGCCACGCCCGCGAGGGTGAGGATCAGCGCGATTATCTCGCGCGCGCCCAGAGGTTCGCCGATCAGCAACGCGGCCGAGATGATCCCGATGATGGGCACCAGCAGCGTGCCGGTGGCGGCGGCGCCCGGCGGCAAGGCCCGCAAGGTGGCGAACCAGCTCAGGTAGCAAAGCCCCATCGGAACCAGCGCCATGTAGCCGACCGCCAGCCACGTCGAGAGGCTGGCCCCGGTGAGATCGGGCTGCTCGATGAGCAAGCCCAGCAGGGTCATCGGCACGCAGGCGAGCCCCACCTGCCAAGCCGTGAGCGCGATAGGCGGCAGACGAATGGGCCGCTTGGCCGTGACCGCCCCCAGGGCGAAGGAAATTGCGGCCGCCAGCGCCCACGAGATGCCGCCCACCTTGCCGGCACCCAAGGAGATGCCCTTGTCCGAGAAGAGCACGACAATGCCGGCCATGGCCATCGCCAGCGCAACGAACCCGCGCATGCTCGGCAAGGTGCCGAGCAGTGGCCAGGCGAGCAGCGTCGCCCAGATGGGCACGGTATAGACGATCAGCGCAGATTCGGCGACGGTCAGCGACATCATCGAGAGTGTGGCAAAGCCCATCCAGCCGAACACGTTGAGCGCGGAGGCTATGCCCAAGCGCCGCCAGTCGCCAGGCGGAACCTTGAGGCTTTCGCCGCGGCCAACCGCGATGAGCGCGAGGAGAACGGCCGCCGCGAGGCCGCTGCTGCCGCGCGCGAACAGCGGTGGCAGCTCCCGCAGGATCACCTTGATCAGCGGCCAGTTGAGTCCCCACCCCACCGCGGTGACAAGCAGATAGGCGAGGCCGAGACGGGAACGGGGCGAGTGGGGCATGCGCCTGCATGGATTGACAGCCTGGCCGGGTCAATCCCGTGCGGCCGCGGAGGGCCTATGCGAAAACCGCAGAGCTTGTGATCTAGCTTCTGACCTGCGCCGGCAGCCACAGCGCGATCTCGGGAAACGCCAGCAGCAGCCCGATCAGCGCGAACATGCTGAGAACGAACACGAGGGAGCCGGCCATGACGTCTTGAATGCTGCCCTGCTTGCGGATCGCCTGCACCACATAGAGGTTGATGCCGACCGGCGGTGTGATCAGCGCCACCTCCAGGAGCAGGATCATCACGATGCCGAACCATAGCGGGTCATAGCCGAGGCTCACCACGATCGGCACCACCAGCGGGGTCATGGTCACCAGCATTGAGAGCGTCTCGAGGAAGCAGCCGAGCAGCACGAAGAACCCGATGATCACCAGCATGGTCGCGGCCGGCGACAAGCCCAACCCCGTAACGAACCCCGTCAGCTGCTGCGAGAGCCCGATCGCCGAGAGCACGAAATTGAGGAAATAGGAGGCGAGCACGATCAGCATGATCATGGCCGTGGCCTTCATCGCCCCGAGAAAGGCGTCATGCAGCAGCGCCATGCTCAGCCTGCCGTTCCACCAGGCAAGGACAACGGCGAAGACCAGCCCCAGGGAAGCCGCCTCGGTCGGCGTGGCGATGCCGGCGTAAATGGAGCCGACCACCACCAGGAACAGCAATAGCACCGGCACCAGGTCGATCAGGCTGGCAAATCTCTGTCGCCACGTGGCGGTGACGGGCTTGCCGTCATAGCCGGGCCTGATCGCGCAGACGATTACCACGATCAGCGAGAACAGCAGCGCCAGCACCAGCCCCGGCACCATCCCCGCGAGATAGAGCTTGGGGATCGAGGTGTTGGTGATCATCCCATAGATGATGAGATGGATCGATGGGGGAATGAGAATGCCCAGCGTGCCGCCGGCCGCGAGGCTGCCCAGGAACAGCCGCTCGTTATAGCCGCGCTTGAGGATTTCCGGCAGCGCCACGGTGCCGATGGTCGCCGCGGTCGCCACGCTGGAGCCGGATGTCGCCGAGAACAAGGCGCTCGCGCCGATATTGGCATGCAGCAGCCCGCCCGGCAGGCGGTTGAGCCACAGGGCAACCGCGCCATACATTCGTTCCGCGACGCCGGCACGCAGCAGGATCTCGCCCAGCAGCACGAAGAGCGGCACGCTGGTCAGGGTGAATTCGTTCGAGACCTTCCACAGGATTTCCGAGGCCGCATAATAGAGGGGCAGCGGCGAGTAGGCATAGCCGAGCGTGAGCGCCGCCATCATCAGCGCCGCCGCGATGGGAATGCTCAAGCCGATGAGCACGGCCAGCAGCAGCGAGGCATTGCCCAGCATGTCAGGTCGCCCCGCTGGACGGCTTCACCGCATCTTCCGCTTCCTCGGTGGGGGTGAGCACGCCCAGCTGCCGGTTCACCTGCCCGAAGTCCGCGCGTCCGAGCTCGAGCAGCGCGCGCAGGCCGGACAGCGCCAGCGCGATCAGGAACACCAGGAAGCCGGCCAGCCAGGCAAGTTGCGGGATGATCAGCGGCACGTGCAGTGACGACGCCGAGCGCGAGGCGCGCGCCCATGAGCCCGACACCACGATCCACCCGCTGAAGATCAGGAAGGCCGCCAGCAAGAGAAGCGCCACAAGCGCTACGACATCGAGAATGGCGCGCAGCGGCAGGGGAAAGCGATGGTAGAGGAAGTCGATACGCACATGGCTGCGGGCGTAGAATGCCTCCGCCAGCGACCAGGAAATGCCGATGGCGAAGAGATAGCCGGCAATCTCGTCCACCCCGCCCAGATTGCGCCCGACGAGATAGCGGGACAGCACGTCGACCGCCACCATGACGCCGATCAGCATCACCCCCCAGCCACCCGCGATCAGCATCAGTCGGGCGATCCGGCGCCAAAAGCCATCGGCCCTGTCGATCAGGGCCGCGAATGCGCCGCTTCTTCGCGTATTCGGCTCCATTCGCGGTCCAGGCGGCACTATTTGCTCGCAGTCATGCCGGTAACCTTGCCGACGGTCTCGTTCCAGCGCTGCACGCAGGCTTCATCGCATCGGGCCGCCCATTTCTTGAGCACCACCTCCTGCAGGATCCGCCGCCGCTCCTGGTCATCGACCTCCGATGGCGCCACGTAGGTCATGGAGGCCGCGGGCCCATAAGGGCATTCGGCGCGTCCCGTATTGCAGTCGATGCCCGCCTTGTCGTCCGTGGCGGTCAGCGCCCAGAGGTCGTTCTCCAGGGTGGTCACCGCCTTGCCGATGGCCGCGCGCTGGCCTTCCGGCAACGCTTCCCACTTCGCCTTGTTGGCGGCGATCAGGGTGAGGCCCCAGCCGAACCGCATGCCATAGAGGTGCTTGGTCACCTCCGGCCACTTGAAGGAATAGCCGGTGAGGGTGCCGGTAATCCCGCAATCCACCACCCCGCGCTGCAGGGCCGGCACCACCTCCGCCAACGGAATGCTCACGCCCACCGCGCCGGCCGCCTCGACGAACTCGTTCATGCTGGCGCCATAGAAGCGGATCTTGCGGCCCTTGATGTCAGCCAGGCTGTTCACCGGCTCCCGGCAATAGAGGATCTGGCTCGGATTGGGGTAGACGCCGAGCAGGATCAGCCCGTGCTTCTTCTCCAGGCTCTCCGCCATGACCGGGCGATACGCCTCCAGCGCCTTGCGGCCCGTATCCACGTCCTGGATCAGGGTGGCGAGCTCGAGGCCCTCGATCACCGGGTCGTCCGCCACCGAATAGCCCACCACGATATGGCCGATGTCGAACACGCCCAGCGTGGCAAGCCGCAACAGCTCCACCCCGGAAAGGCCGAGCTCGGAATAGGAGGTCACCGTGGCCGTCACCTCGCCATTGGTCATCTCTTTCAGCTTTTCCGACCAGAACGGCTTCTCCAGCCGCTCATAGGCGTTCAGATTGGACCAGGGCGCCACCACCTTGAGCTCCGTCTGCGCATCGGCCGCGGTGCTGAACAGGGCCGCCAGACCGAAAGCGGCCGCGCCCACCAAGTTACGGATCGTCATGTCCTCACCCCATCTGTGATCCGGCCACGATGGAAGCCCTTAGGCCCGCCCGTCAATTATCCTCTTCATATTCCATTATATCTCTCGGCTATGGTTCTGATCCCTTGCGGGCGCGCAAGGTGATGTCGAGCCAGCCGAACCCGTTCACGTCGGCCTTGTCGTCGGTGCTGAGCACCACCGTCGTGGTCTCCGCCTCGATGATGGCGGGGCCGGTGATGGTGTGGCCCGGCGCGAGCGTGTCGAGATCATAGACCGGAACCTCGCGCCAGCTGCCGAAGAAAGCCTGGCGCGAGCGCGCAGGCTTGGCCGGCCCGGTTGCCGGCGCCGCCCTCTGCACCCCGAGGCTGGCAGGCACTTCGCCCACCGCTGCCACGCGGGCATTGACCAGCACCACCTCCTGGCCGGGCGATGAATAGGTGTAGAGCTCCTCGTGGCGCTTGTGGAACCGCTCGATCACCGCGTCCATCAGCCCGGGATCGGAGAGGTCCAGCCCGTCGAGGCTCACATCCACCTCGAAGATCTGCTCGCCATAGCGCATCTCGGCCGAGCGCTCGATATGGATCGGCCCCTTGAACCACGAGCCCAGCCGCCGCATGGCCTCCTGCTCCAGCTCGCCGAAGATCTCGCGGAGCTTGCCGCTGTCCAGCACGGCCGTATCGCCGATATGGCTGCGGGTCACCTCATAGCGCAGGTCGCTCGCCAGCATGCCCCAGGCCGACAGCACCGAGGCGACCGTCGGCACCACCACCCGCGTCATCTCCATCTCGCGGGCCACTTCCACCGCGTGCAGGCCGGCCGCGCCGCCGAAGCTCAGGAGGGTGAAGCGGCGCGGGTCCACACCGCGGCGCAGGGTCATCAGGCGGATGCCGTCGGCCATCTTGAGGTTGATCAGCCGGAAGATGCCGGCCGCGGTCTCGTCCCGGCTCAGGCCCAGCTTGGCCGCCAGCCGGTCCACTGCGGCCTCCGCAGCGGCACGGTCGAGCTTGCGCCGGCCGCCCAGGAAATTGTCGGGATCGAGATAGCCGAGCAGCAGATTGGCGTCCGTCACCGCTGGTTCCGTTCCGCCATTGCTGTAGCAGGCCGGCCCGGGCACTGCCCCCGCGCTTTCCGGCCCCACATGGAACGTGCCGCCATCGTCGACCCGGGCGAGCGAGCCGCCGCCCGCGCCGATGCTGATGATGTCCAAGCTGCGCAGGGCGATGCGCTGGCCGGCAAGACCCCGCTCCGAGGACAGGGCGATCTGCCCGTCCGCGATCAGCGAGATGTCGGTGCTGGTGCCGCCCATGTCGAACGGGATGAGATTGCCTTGCCCGATGAGCTCGGCGCAGCGGCGCGCGCCGGCAATGCCGCCCGCAGGACCCGAGAGAACCGTGCCGGCCGCGAGGCGCGCGGCCTCCTCCACCGGCGCGATCCCGCCATGAGACAGGATGATGAACAGCGAGCCCTCGAAGCCGTGCTCGGCGAGCCGTCGCTCCAGATTGCCCAGATATTTGCGCACCGCCGGCCCCACATAGGCATTCACCACCGTGGTGCACACCCGCTCGTATTCCTTGATCTGCGGCAGCACGTCGCTCGACAGCGAGACATAGGCGTCCGGCATCTCGCGCGCGAGCACCTGCAGCGTGCGCTGCTCGTGCGCCGGGTTGCGATAGGCATGGAAATAGCACACCGCGACCGAGGTCACCTTCTCCTGCTTCAGCCGCGCGATCTCGCGGTCAAGGGATGCTTCGTCCAGCGGGATGAGCACCCGGCCGTCGAAGGCCATGCGCTCGCGCACCCCCCGCCGCAGGTTGCGCGGCACCAGCGGCTCCGGCGCCGGCAGCAGCAGGTTGTAGCGCTCATCCTTAAGCCCCTCGCGCATTTCGATGACGTCCCGATGGCCCTCGGTGGTGAGCAGGCCCACTTTGGCGCCTTTGCGCTCGAGCAAGGCGTTGGTGGCCACCGTCGTGCCGTGCACGATCCGGTCGGTGGCGCCGAGCAGGGCGGCGAGATCCATGCCCAGCCGGGCGGCGAGGTCGGTCAGCCCCGCAATGACGCCGATCGATTGGTCCTCCGGCGTGGAGGGCGACTTGGTGAAGGTTGTGACGCCTTGGTCATCGATGGCCACCAGGTCCGTGAAGGTGCCGCCGACATCGATGCCGACGCGAAACGTCTGGGTCATGGGTCGCCTGTCCAGGGTAGGAGCTCGTGAGAAGGGTGCCGAAAAGGTGTAAGGGCTGGGTTCAGGGTCTAGACGGGGGGTCTAGACCATTTCCCGCTCGCGGTCGCGCTTGCGCGCGTCCGGGCTGCGCCTGGCCGGATCGCCCCAGCCGCCGCCACCGCCCGAGTTGATGTCCAAGAGGTCGCCCGCATTGATCTCGATGCCGTATTCCTTGGTCTTCAGATCCCGCACCGAGCCGTTCGAGATGAGCCGATAATGATGCGGCAGCCCGTCCTTGCCGCCCAGCATGCCGGCCGCGCCATGCCGGATGCCTTCGCCCGCGGTATGAGCATAGGCGGGCACCTCCACCCTCAGTCGCATGCTGGCGCCCAGCCCGCCGCGATACTGGCCATCGCCGCCCGACCCTGGTCGGAACTCATGCGACTCGAACAAGAGCGGGAAGCGCGCTTCCGCCCCCTCGATGCTGCCGAACTTGATGCCGCCGGCCGAATGCCACTCGCCGGCGGTCGACCAGCCGTCGCCCTTGGGCGAGGCGCCGCCGCCCGGGCGCGCATGGAACATGTGCCAGATGAACCGCTTGCCGTTGCGCGGATTGTCGCCGGTGATCGAGATGCGGAACCGCCGTCCCCAGCCGCCCATGGCCCGGTCCGGACAGGCCGGTGCCAGCGCCTTCACGATCGCCTCGACGATCTCGTTGGACGGGTGGGTGGTGGACAGGGTGACCGGAGCGTTGTTCTCCGCCCACACGACCGTGCCCGGCTTGGCCTTTACCTTCAGAATCCTGAAAACGCCGTCATTCTTCGGGATGTCCGGATCGATGAGATAGGCAAACGCCATGGCCACCGCCGCTTGCGTGTTGGCATGGGACGAATTGGCGAAGCTGTTCGACTGCGGATCGCTGTCGGTCAAGTCGATCTCGAGATCGCTGCCCGTCTTGGTCACCTTCGCCGCAATGCGGATATTCTCGCGGCCCCGGCCGTCGTCGTCCAGGAAGGCCTCGCCGTAATAGACGCCGTCCTTCCAGCTCTCGACAATGGCGCGGGCGCGGCGCTCGGCCCCATCGAGAATGGCTTCCACCGCGTCCACCGTCACCTCGGCGCCCACCTCGTCGAACAGCTTCTTCAGCCGCCGCTCGCCTAAGTGGGCGGCCCCGATCATGGCGTCGAGGTCGCCACGGAAGTCGCGGGGAAAACGGACATTGAGGATGATGGTGTCCATCACGTCGTCCCGGAGCTTGCCCGCCTCGTAGAGCTTGAGCGGCGGGATGCGGATGCCCTCCTGCCAGATCTCCGTGGCGGCGGGGTTGTAGGCGCCGTGGGTCGCCCCGCCGATATCGCCCATATGCGCCCGCGCGATGGTCCAGAACAGGCGCTTGTCACCCGCATAGACCGGCACGAACACGGTCACGTCCGGCAGGTGGTTGCCGCCACCCGCATAGGGGTCGTTGACGATGATCACGTCGCCGGGCTGGATGCGGCCGGCGAATTTCTCCTCGATGGCCCGTGCCGCCCAGGGCAGGGCGCCCACATGCACCGGTATGTGGTCGGCCTGCGCGATCAGCCGGCACTGCGCATCGCAGATCGCCATGGAGAAGTCGCGGCTCGCATTCAGGATCTGCGAATAGGACGTGCGCAGCATCGCCTCGCCCATCTCCTCGACGATGGAGCTCAAGCGATGCTGGATCACCGACCTGGTGATGGGATCAATCGAATTGGCCACAGGTGAACTCCCCAAGACAAGGCGCGGCGCGCAGGGTGCCCGGTCTGCGCCATGACTGCAACGTGACGCTAGAGCATGATCCCGAAAAGTGGATACCGGTTTTCTGAAAAGATCATGCTCAAGCAAAGGTTAGAGCGGGATGACGACTCGAAGATAAGTCATCCTGCGATGGGCCGGCGCTGCCGTCCAATATTGGTTCCGTATCGGAATATATGCGGCGCCTGCGGCAGGCAAGCCGCGCGAAAGCCCACCGCCTCACACCGGCTCACGGCGGCCGGCGCCGTGCGGGGCCTCATCCTCGGCACGGCCTTCGATCAAAGGCGCAAGGCGCACGTCGTCCACCGCTGCGAGCAGCTCCTCGATCAGCGGCTCGGCTTTGTCCCGCGGCCACACCGCATAGAGCTCGACCAGCGGGCTGTCATCCAGCAGCGGCTTGAACACCACGTCCTCATAGGCGAGCCGGCGGGCCGAGCGCGGCACCAGCGCCATGCCGAGCCCGCTCGCCACCAGGCATAGCATGGTGGTCATCTGGTGCGCCTCCTGGATCTTCCCCGGCGAATATCCGCCCGATTGGCAGAGGTGCATGATCAACTCGCGGAAGCCCGGTGCTTCTTCCGTATCGAAGATCACCAGCGGCGTCCCGTTCAGGGCCGCAAGCTGCAGGGCAGCCTCTTGGGCGAGCGGGTGCGATGCCGGCAGCGCCACCACGAACGGCTCCTGGTGGACCAGGCGGATGCTCAGGTGCTCGTCGATCACCGGCGGCCGCACGAAGCCGATATGGATCTCGCCCTTTTCGAGACCGATCAGCTGCGCGGGGGAAGACATTTCGCGCAAGGAGAGGTTCACGTCCGGCAGGCGCTCGCTGAACGCCGCCAGCACCGGCGGGGCGAATTCGAGGGCGGCCGAGCCGGTGATCCCGACGATCAGCCGGCCCGCTTGGCCGCTCGCTGCGCGGCGTGTCATGGAACGGGCGCGATCCACCTGGCTCAGCACCTGCCGCGCCTCCCGCAGCAAGGTGCGGCCGGCAGGCGTCAGGTCGATCGGCCTGCGGCTGCGGTCGAACAGGGTGACTTGCAGCTCCTCCTCGAGCGCGCGGATCTGCTGCGACAGGGGCGGCTGGGCGATGTTGAGGCTTTCGGCCGCGCGTCCGAAATGACGCTGCTCTGCCAGGGCGACGAAATAGCGAAGGTGCCTCAGCTCCATGGCATGGTGGTATAAAGCATTTTCGAGCGAAGTGGGTAGGTCTGTCGAGCTAGGTCAGCCCGCCCGCAGGTTCTCGCGCAAGGTGCGGCCTTCGTAACGGGTGCGGAAGATGCCGCGCCGCTGCAGCTCGGGCACCACGCTCCGGCAGAACGCCTCGATCGACCCGGGGAAATAGGTGGGCGAGATCACGAACCCGTCGCAGGCGCCGGACTCGAACAGATGCTGCATGCGGTCGGCGATCGACTGCGGCGTGCCAACCAGCTCGTTGGTCACCCGCGCCGCCGCCTCTTTGAGGCTGATATTCTCCGCGGCCATGATCGCGCGCAGCTTGTCGGCCGTACCTTGGATGCCCTGGTTGCCCTGCATCGCGGCAAGCGCCGCCTCGTCGCCATCCTGGGCGAGATCGATACCGAGATAGCTGGAATTGTTGGCCAGCGCCAGGTCGGGATCGATGAGCGACTGCAGATACTCGGCCTTCTCCTGCGCAATGGCCTCCGTCTCGCCCACCACCACCCGCATTTGCGGCATGATCACGCAATCCTCGGGTCGGCGCCCGTTCGCGACGAGCCTGCGGTGCATGTCCGCGGTAAACGCCTTGAGGTCGGGCTCCCGGCTGCTGGGCGCGAAGATCATCTCGGCCCAGCGCGCAGCGAAATCGCGCCCGCGCGGTGATGCGCCGGCCTGCATGATCACCGGCCGACCCTGGGGCGAGCGCGGGATCGAGAGGGGGCCACGGGTGCTCACATATTTGCCGCGGTAATTGGCATAGCGCATCTTCGCTGGATCGCCGAACACTCCGTTCTTCTTGTCGTGAACGAAGACGTCCTCCCCCCAGCAGTCCCACAGGGCGAAGCAGGCCTCCACCACTTCGTCGGCGCGGGCATAGCGCTCGTCCCGCGGCGGGATCTCGTCCATGCCGAAATTGCGCGCCTCGAGATTGGTCGCCGACGTGACCACATTCCAGGCGACCCGGCCCTTGCTGATAATGTCGAGGGAGGCGAGCTGCCGTGCGATCGTGTAGGGGTGGTTGAAGGTGGTCGAGATGGTGGCGCCCAGGCCCAGATGCCGCGTCACCCGCGCCATCAGCGGCAGCACCATCAGCGGGTCGAGAAAGCTGATCTGCCCGCCCTTGCCGATATAGGTGGCAAAGCTGCCCCGGTGAATGTCGTAGAGCCCGAGCAGGTCGGCGAAGAAGCAGCCGTCGAAGCAGGCGCCCTCCAGAACCTGCGCGATCTGCTCGTAGCGGCTCGGCTCCAGGATGTCGTGCAGCGTGGATTCCGGGTGGCGCCAGCCGCCGGCGTGGTTGGCGGTCGGCCCGGTCTTGAGATAGGCGAGAAGATGCAGCTTGCGCTTGGCCAACCCAAAGCCTCCACCAACGCCGTCCGTGAATCATCCACTTTTGCTTTGGAAAAGCTAAGCCAGGGCTTCAGAATTTCCAAAGCACATCCGATGCGGCAGTTTGTATCGCTATGGGGCTAACGAAGCAGGCCCTCGCTGGTTCTCGGTTCCCGTTCGGCGCCTCGCAGTTAGGTAAACGTCCCGCCGGCGCGGGCCAGCTCGGCGAGCAGGGGCGCAGGTTTCCAGAACTGGCCTTGGTAGCCCTGCGCGAACCGGTCCATGGCAGCCACGATGGCGTCGAGCCCCACCTCGTTCGCATAGTGCATAGGCCCGCCCCGATAGCGCGGGAAGCCGTAGCCGGCGAGATACACCACGTCGATGTCGCTGGCTCTCAGCGCAATGCCGTCGGCCAGCACCGCGGTACCCTCGTTGATCAGGGCATAGATGCAGCGCTCGACGATCTCCTCCGGGCTGATCTCGCGCTGCCCGAGGCCGAGCGAGGCCGAATGCTCCCGGATCAGCTGCTCCACCTCCGGATCGGGGATCGCCTTGCGTCCCTCATAGCGATAGAAGCCTGCACCCGTCTTCTGGCCATAGCGGCCGCGCTCGCAGATCAGGTCGGGTATGGCGGAATAGGGCCGGTCCGGCTGCTCGACCTTGCGGCGCTTGCGGATGGCCCAGCCCACGTCGTTGCCGGCCAGGTCCATCATCCGCAACGGCCCCATGGCCATGCCCCAGCGCTCCAGCGCGCCGTCTATCTCTTGCGGCAGGGCGCCCTCATCCATCAGGAAATAGGCCTGCCGCAGATATTCCTCCAGCATGCGGTTGCCGATGAAGCCGTCGCATACGCCAGCCACCACGCCCACCTTGCGCAGGCGCGTCACCACCTTCAGCGCGGTGGCCAGCGTCGAGTCGGCTGTGGCCTTGCCGCGCACCACCTCCACCAGCCGCATGATATTGGCCGGGCTGAAGAAATGCATGCCCACCACTTGGCCCGGGCGCGCGGTGGCGTCGGCCAGGGTGTCTACGTTCAGGGTCGACGTATTGGTGGCCAGGATGGTTTCGGGCCGGGCGAGCTCGTCCAGCTTGCGCAGCACCTCCTGCTTCACCGTCATGTCCTCGAACACCGCTTCGATCACCAGGTCGGCCGCTTGCGCAGCAGCGTCGAGATCGGCAGTCGGGCTCAGACGCGCACCGCGCACCCGCGCTTCCGTCTCGCCGAGCCGTCCGCGCTCCACCATGGTGCGATAGTGGCGCTCGATGGCCTCGGCCGCCCGCTCCAGCGCCGTCGCGTTTGCATCCACCAGCTTCACCTGGAAACCTGCATCGAGGGCCGCGATGCTGATGCCGCGCCCCATGGTGCCCGCGCCGATCACCGCGACCGTCTCGACGGGAAGGGTAGGCGTTTCCGCCGTGAGGCCGGGCACTTTCCCCACTTCGCGCTCGGCAAAGAAGGCGTGCCGCAGCGCCCGGGCCGCCGGCGTGGCGACCACCTGGTCGAACCGTGCACGCTCGTGCGCCAATCCTGTGCGGATATCCGCATGGATCGCATCGTCCAGGCAGTCGAGAATGGCCGCCATGGCCGGCACCGGGCTGGGCAGCAGCGTTTCCCGGGCCTGCGCCAGCGCAGCCTCGGCTGGGCCAGGTTCGATCGTCACCGCGCTCAACCGCCGCGGACCCGCGCCATCGCTGATCAGCCGGGCCGCCAGGTCCAGAGCCGCAGCGCGCGCATCCCCCTCGGTCACCTCGTCGAACAGGCCTGCAAGGCGCGGATCGCTTGCGGCCACCATCTGGCCGCTGGTGATGAGCTCGATCGCCCGGGCGAAGTCGATGGCGCGCGGCAAGCGCTGGGTGCCGCCCGCGCCCGGCAGCAGGCCAAGAGTGATCTCCGTCAGGCCGATGCGCGCATTGGCGGCCGCCACCCGGTAATGGCAGCCGAGCGCCAGCTCCAGGCCGCCGCCCAACGCCACGCCGTCCACCGCCGCCACCACCGGCTTGTCCAGCGCCTCGATACGGTCGATCACATCGCTCAAATGCAGCTCGGCAATCGCACCGGGATCATTGAACTCGCGGATATCCGCGCCGGCCGAGAACCGCCCGCCGGCGCCGGCCAGCACCACCGCCCTGACGTTCGGATCGTTCGCCGCCGCGGCGAATTCCGCCGCCAGCATCCGGCGCACCGCCAGCCCCAAGCTGTTCACGGGCGGATTGTCGATCACGATCAGCTTGATGCCGGTATCGGCGGCAGGCGGCGTATCGGTCATGGGCAGTCTTCCTCGATTGTCGATCTTGTGTGATGGGCGAACGGCAGCCTTGCATTCAGGCCAGCTGTAAAAGCAAGCTGCCAATTGATAAAGCGGAAAGCCGGCGCGGAGAGGGAAGGGGATGAGGCCATGCTGTCACTCAGAACCATGGGCAGCTTTCACGTGGGCGGGCGCGGGCTGGTTGTCACCGGCCAGCCGAAGCGCCGCATAACCTATTCCAAAGCCTTCGCGGATGTCGAATACGACCCGAACGGCCATTACTGGATCGAGCAGGCCTATGTCCAATATTTCATCCCCTCCCGATTGCGCGTCCCGACCCCGCTGCTGCTCGTGCATGGCGGCGGGCTGACCGGCTCGGTCTGGGAGACCACGCCCGACGGCCGCGATGGCTGGCTACCCTATTTTCTCCGCGCCGGCATAGCCACTTATGTCATCGACATGCCGGAACGTGGGCGGGCCGGCTTCTGCGCTCACGAGGGCATTTGGCCGGAGGCGCCCATTGTCCGCAGCGAGGAGGAGGCCTGGCGGCTCTACCGCTTTGGCGCGCCCGAGGGTTTCGCGACCCGCACCGGCTTTCCCGGATTGCAGTTCCCCTTGGAGGCGGCAACAGCCTTCGCCCGGACGGCCGTGCCCCGCTGGCCGGGCAACGGGCCTATGATGCTGGCCGGGCTCGAGGCTGCGGTGCAGCGCATCGGGCCCTGCATCCTTCTCGGCCACAGCCAGGGCGGCGGCTTCGCCATGGCCGCGACGATCGCTTTCCCGGATCTGGTGCGTGGCTGCGTCCTCGTCGAGCCGCATGGCGTGCCCGCGCCGGAAGAGATCGCGCGCCCGGAACCACGCGGCTGCCTGTTGGTGATGGGGGACTATATAGAGCGCGCCGCGGAATGGCCGCCGCTCGATGCCAAGGCCCGCGCCGCGCTGGCCGGGTGGGCGGAGGCAGGAGGGCAGGCGGAGATCATCGAGCTGCCGAAGCAAGGCATCTTCGGCAATTCCCACATGCCGATGATGGATCGCAATAGCGATCAGGTGGCAGAGCTGATCCTCCGCTGGCTTGATCGCGAGCACGCGGCCGGGCGGTTGTGATCACGCGCCGGGTCCGCGGCTGCCCTGATGGATGGCCATGGGATGACGGGGCTGGTAGATCCCGATTCTGCCGCCGCCGGGAAGTGTCAGGTGGGTCAGCCGGCCCCAAGGCTCGTCCGCGATGGCGCTGCACGGCACCGCCTTTGCCGCAAGCTCGCGAACCAAGGCCTCCACGTCTTCGCACATCAGATAGAGTTCCGCCTGGCCACTCGCATCGTGCGGATGCATGGCAACTTCGGCCGGAGGCAGCGCGAAAATCAGCCACCCGCCGCCGGCATCGACCGAGGGAAAGCCCAAAACGTCGCGAAAGAAGGCGCGGTCGGCCTCGGCGTCTCGGCTATAGATGACGACATGCGCGCCAATGATCATCATGCGCCCCCTGGTAGAGCGGTGGGTCCGTCATGCATGAATCCTTAGCCGCTTTGGCTTCGGCCGCCAAGGCGCCGCATCAGTCCTTCCGCGCGGCGGCAGGCCATTCGATATGCGCGCGGATGGCGCCGGTCTCTTCGTCCACCCAGCCCGCTCGCTTGGCGTAGGCGATCATGCCCGTGGCCGAATCCTGCCAGCCCGGACCGCCCGCCTGGGCGCCAAGCTTCCGCAGGGCGGCCTCGTTCACCCAGGCATGCCCGGTCTCGTCGACCCGCGCCAGCCCGTTCAGGGCCTTGGCCACGCTGCCATTCGACGCATTCGGGTCGTCCACCCGCACCTTGAAACCCTTGAAGTCGTCCGGATCGACCAGTTTCACTCGGCCTGCTGCCGTCACGCAGATGATCATCGTTTCACTCGACCAGAAATGTGCCATTCACAAAGACCAGGGGATCAATCGCCTGGTCGACGATCGTATCGACCACCTCGCCCACGATCATGGTGTGGGTTCCGAAGGCCATCGCCGGACCTTGGCGGCAGAGGATGACGGCCTGTGCGCCGACCAGGCACGGGCAGCCGATCTCCGACAGGAACCATTCGCCCACGGTGAACCGCTCGGCGCTCGGCAGGGTGGCGAAGGCGTGTCCGATCTCCGCCTGCTCGCGCCGCAGCAGGTTCAGGCTGAAGAAGCCTTTCTCCGTAAGCGGATCGTGAATGGACGCGGTGCGGTTCACGCAGATCACCAGCGAAGGCGGATCCATGGAAAGGGAAGTGATGGCGGTCGCCGTCATGCCGAACCAGCGTTGGCCATTCGCCGTCGCTACCACGCCGACGCCGCTGGCCAGCCGCCGCATGGCGCTGCGGAAGCGCTGGCGCAGCTCCTCGATCGAATTCGCGCTTTCGGCACTGGTGCCCGGCGCGCGTCGCGTTTGCATCATATGGCTAGACTCGATGTTGGTTCTGCAATCTGCTCGGCCTGCGCAGGCCGCAGCGCGAAGGCCAGCAGCTCCGCCAATTCGCCGGTGAAGGCTTTGGCGGCGGGGATGAACTTCTCCATGGGCAGGAAGCCGTGGATCTGTCCCTGGGCCCGCTTCAGCGTCACCGTGACGCCTGCCTCGACCAGGCGCCGGGCAAACGCCTCGCCCTCGTCGCGCAGCGGATCATGGCTCGCGGTGAGCAGGATCGTATAGGGCAGCCCCGAGAGATCGTCAGCCCGCATCGGCGAGGCGCGCCAGTCTGCCCGGTCTGTATCGCTCCTCAGATAGTGGCTGTGGAACCATTCCTGATTGGCCCGGGTGAGCAGGTGCCCCTCGGCGAATTCCGACTGCGAGGCCGTATCGAAGCTGAAGTCCGTTGCCGGATAGATCAGCATCAGGGCTCTGATGCGCGATCGTCTGGCCAAGGCGTCGTTGAGGGCGGTGACGATGGCCAGATTGCCGCCTGCGCTGTCGCCCCCCAAGGCGATCCGCCCCGCATCGGCGTTCAGCCGCGCCGCATTGTCGAAGATCCAGTTCGTCGCGGCGAAGGCGTCATCCACCGCCGCCGGAAACTTGTGCTCAGGCGCGAGCCGGTAATCGACCGAGATCACCGCGCATCCGGCCCGATGCGCGAGCTGCCGGCACAGCCCGTCATGGCTGTCGAGATTGCCCAAGACCCAGCCGCCGCCATGGAAATAGACAAGCAGGGGAAGAACCTGCCGCCCACTGCCCAGCGGTCGATAGTGGCGCATGGCAACCGGTCCGCGCGGCCCGGGCGCCTCCAGCGGCTCCACCAGCGCAACCTCCTGCGGCGGCTCCGTCGAGGCAAGACGCGCCGCCATATAGGCCTCGCGCGCCTCTTCCGGCGACATGCTCTCATAGCCAGGCCGCCCAGACGTTCTGATCAGATCCAGCACGAATGCGGCACCCGGATCGAGGCTCATCATCGGTACTCCCACACGCCTATATCAGTTTTCGACCTTTTCTTTCTTCGCGTGCGGATCGGCGCGCGGCACGGAAATCGAGCCGCCGCGATCGTTGAACGTGGAAGCTTGCGCCACGCCCACGGTTGCGCCCTTCTTGCGGCCGAACGCCTCGACGACCGGGATCTCGTCGTCCTTGAGGTCCGGCATGCGGCGCTTCCGGGCCAGGGCCGCCTCGATGTAAGGCGCCAGCTCCTTCCGCTTCTGCTCCTCGCGGATCGCCTCGCGCGCCTTGAAGTCGGGCATCACCGTCTCGGCGAAGAGCTGCAGGGATTGCATGATGTGCTCGTGCTGGTTCTTGCCGCTCTGCAGCACGAAGATGATCTGATCGACCCCCACCTTCTCGTACCGCTCCAGATGGGCGCGCACCTGCTCGGGCGTGCCGATGCCGCCATTGCCCGCATTGTCCTTCAGATCCTCCTTGACCTCGAGGAAGCGGTCCCAGACCTGCGAGCGGCCAGGCCGATGCTGCCCATAAAGACCGTAATAGCCGAGTGAATAGCCGAAGAAGCGGAAGCCGTCGAGCCCGCGCCGGATCGCCTCCTGCTCGTCCTCGTGGATCGACATGCCGCTCACGAGCGCGATGTTCGGATTGACCGTGTGGGCGATCGGCACGCATTCGTCTGATTTGATGATGTCGTAATATTCCTGCACCCAGTGCGCGGCCTGTTCCGGCTCGACGAAGGCGAAAGCCAGCGCCCCCAGCCCGTGCCGTGCCGCGCGGTGAATGGTTTCGCGCCTGGAGCAGGCGACCCACATGGGCGGATGCGGCCGCTGCACCGGCTTGGGCACGATGTTGCGCACCGGCATCTCGAAGAACTCGCCTTTGAAGCCGGGATAAGGCGTCATGGCCAGCATGTTGGCGGCCTGCTCGGTGGCTTCCTGCCACTTCGCCGTCTTGTCGTCAGGCGACATGAGGAAGCCGCCCATCTCCATCGCGGTGGCGGACTCGCCCGTGCCCCATTCGACGCGGCCGTTGGACACGAGGTCCAGCGTCGCGATACGCTCGGCCGCTCGCGCCGGATGATTATAGTCCGGAGACATCAGCATCACGCCGTGACCCAGACGGATATTCTTCGTGCGCTGAGAACACGCTGCCAGGAAAACCTCGGGTGCGGAGGAATGGGAATATTCCTCGAGGAAATGGTGCTCGACCTCCCACACGTAGTCGTAGCCGAGCTTGTCCGCCAGTTCCACTTGATCGAGCGCGTCCTGATAAAGTCTCAGCTCGGAGTCTTCTGACCACGGCTGAGGAAGTTGATGCTCGTAGAACATGCCAAACTTCATGGGGTAATTCCCTCATCTGGAACGGATCTTGTCCGTGATGATTGATGCGCCCTTCGATAGGCGGGTAAGTCTTACCGACGGCGGCAAAGATACTGCCCAGCGCTGCTCTGTTCCGGGGTAAGCAGCGATTGGTGCTTGGAAAAACGCTAGCTTTGCGGTGGCCGGGTGAAAAGACCCTCACGACAAAGAGGATCTTTTCATATTTCGCAATGATCGGTGCCGAGGCGCGCTACCACGCGCTCTCCAGGATCTCGAGCACGTCGCTGGGTTCACGCACCGGCCGCGGATTGAAGCGCGCCTGCCCGGTGGCGATCACGGTCTTGGCGATCGGCTCGAGCTGCTCGCGCTTGACACCGACGTCGCGCAGGCGGCGCGGCAGGCCCAGCTCCTCCAGCAGCTCCAGCAGCGCATCCGCGGCCGGCTGCCCCGGCCGGTCGAGCGCCTCGCTGACGATGGCTTGACGTTCGGCATTCACCTTCGCGTTGAACCGCATGGTGGCCGGCAGCAACACGCATGAGCAATGTCCGTGCGGCACATCCGCGATGGCCGCCAGGGAATAGCTGATGCCGTGACTGGCCCCGTGCTGCCCGCGGCCCATCCCGCTGGTCGAGAGCCAGGTGCCCATCTGCGACTGCAGGCGGGCATCGAGGTCATCGGGAGCCTTGCGGGTGCGCCGCATCGATCTTTGCAGCAAGCGCAAGCCATGAATGCAGGTCGCATCGGTGAACGGATTGGCCGTCGGCGAGCAGATGGATTCCACCGCGTGATCCACGGCCCTGAACCCGGTCGAAAGCCACAGCCATTCCGTGGTCAGACGGGAAATGCTCGGATCAAGGATGACAGCCACCGGCACGAGCTGCCGCGCGATGTAGAGATCCTTCTTGTGCGCCACGTCATCCACCGATCCGCCGGTGGTCGTATATTCCGCCCCCGAGAGGGTGGTCGGTATGGCGATCTGGCGAAGCCCGGTATCGCGGATCTGCGGCACGAAGATCTGCCCGTCGGGTCCGCGCTGCGCGTGGAAGGCGTCGAAGTCCCTATGCGAGGCAATGTTTTCCGCAAGTCCCACCTGCAAGAGCTTGGCCCCGTCGATGGACGAGCCGCCGCCCAGGGACACGAGCAGGTCGGGCTTGGCCTCGCGCGCCATCTCCAGCGCCTTGAGCAGGGCGCTGCGCGGGGAGTGCGCCGGCATCTCGTCGAACACCCCCGCGAAACGGTTCCCCAACACGTCTTTCACCCGCGCCAGCGCGTCGGTCTGCCGACTGAGCGTATTGGAGGCCAGCACGAACACCCGGTTCGCCGCAAGCTGATCGAGCTCGCGGCGCAGCGCGGTTTCAATCCGCTCGCCAAAGATCACCCTCTCCAACGGGAAATACTCGTAGACCCCCTGCATTCCCGGTTCCTCCCTGCTCATGTCTGGTTCGTGCGCCGCGCCCGGGCAAACCATCATGACCGTCGCGGCGTCTTACGGTCCCATCTTATGGCCAACGCCGTGCTTGCCTATGCTCGTTATGCAACTACCATTGTTGCGCCTCATGCAAAGAAAGGCGCAGCTGATGGAGACGCTCAAGAACATCCGCCTCTTCCTCAAGGTGGTGCAGACCGGCAGTTTCTCGGCCGCGGGTCGCATGGTGGGCCTCTCGCCCGCATCGGTTTCGCGCCAGATCTCGACGCTCGAGCATGCGCTCGGCGTGCGCTTGATCTATCGCACCAGCCGCAAGCTCACCCTGACCGAGGTGGGCCAGATCTATTACGAGCGCGCGGCGGATATCATCCAGGAGTTCGACACCCTCGAGAGCATCGTCTCCGAACACCACGCCAAGCCACGCGGGTTGCTGCATGTTCACACGCGGGTGGCGGTGGGAACGCGTTTGCTCGCCTCCGCCCTGCCGGCCTTCCACGAGAACTACCCGGAGATCAAGGTCAAGCTCTGGCTCACCGAGGAGCCGCGCGATCTGATCGAGCACAAGATCGACGTGGCCATCCGGCTGGGCAACCTCGATGAGCCTTCGCTCGCGGTCCGCAAGCTGTGGGACGCCAGCCGCCGCATCATCTTTGCAAGTCCCGAATACCTTGCCAACAGTCCCAAGCTTGAGCACCCCGACGACATCATCCGTCATCGATGCCTCACCTATCTCGACGGCCGTTTCGATGACGGGTCGGCCTTGTGGCGCTTTCGCGAGCGCGGTGGCACCCGCGACATCCGCGTGACGGGGCCGATCCAGGTGAACAATGCGGAGATCGTGCGCGAATGCGCGCTCGCCGGCATGGGCCTCGGCCTCTTGCCGAAATGGTGCATCTGGGACGAGCTGCAGTCCGGCCGCCTCGTGCATGTCCTGCCGGAATGGCCGGTGACCCCCGGCATCTTTGACCACAACATCTACGCGGTCTACGAGCGGTCCCGCTATGTGCCGCTCAAGGTGCGCACATTCGTCAATTTTCTCGTCGGCTTCTTCGCCAACCGCAAGGACGGCGCCACCGCCATCACCGATTTCGCGCCGCTGTTCAGCGGGCAGGATCTCGAGGATCGGCTGCATTTCGAGAACGAGTGGTCGACCATGTGAGCGCCGGCGCCGCCCCAGGGCACGCCGGGCCGGCCCTCTCCACACCTTTGCGGAAAATGAAAAGAAGGTTGTTGAGCATTGGTATTTTCTTCCGCGCCTTTGTCCCTACCATGGCACGCAAGGCGCCGGCACTTGCCGCCGCGCAAGCGCAAAGAACCGGCTGCTCTCCACAAGGCCGACAGTAAACCGAGGAAGAGGACAGGATGGGAACGCTCGATGCGCGCCGCCAAGCGCTCAAGGACGAATTCACGTCAGCCCGCGGCTACTGGAGTGATCTATGGTCGGATCTTCTTGAGATCGATCCGGATTTCTTTGAAGCCTACAAGAATTTTTCGTCTGCGCCCTGGAAGCGCAAGGGCGGTCTGGATCCGAAGATCAAAGAGCTGATCTACATCGCGATCGACACCTCGACGACGCATCTCTACGACCCCGGCACGCGCATCCACATGCGCAACGCGATCCGCTACGGCGCCACCCGCGACGAGATCATGGAGGTGTTGGAGCTCACCTCCGTGCTCGGCATCCACGCCTGCTCGCTGGGTGTGCCGATCCTGCTCGAGGAAATGCGCGCCACGGGCAAGGGCGGTCCCTTGCCGGAGGGCGAGCTCACGCCGCATCAGGAGAAGCTCAAGGCGCAGTTCATGGACGTGCGCGGCTATTGGAGCCCGCTCTGGGACGGTGTGCTCAGGATGTCGCCGGATTTCTTCGAGGCCTATCTCGAATTCTCGGGCGTGCCCTGGAAGAAGGGGCCGCTCGAGCCGAAGGTGAAGGAGTTCATCTACATCGCCATCGACGCCGCGACGACCCACCTCTACGAGCCCGGCTTGCGGATCCACATCCGCAATGCGTTGAACTACGGCGCGACTGCAGCGGAGATCATGGAAATCTTCGAGCTGATCAGCGTGCTCGGCATCCACACCATCACGTCCAGCGTGCCGATCCTGACCGACGAGCTCGCGCAGGCCGGCAAGCGCTGAGCTTCCGTGCCGAACTCGCGCCGCGCAGGCGCAGCCGGAAGATCGGCTGTCTTCACAAAGAGCAATAACGTGGGAGGACTGAATGAACTACTCCGTAGCAAAAGCGGGATCGCGCGGCTTGGCAGTGCTGGCCGGGGCGGCCCTTGCGGCCATGCTGGGCGCGGGCGTTGCCTCGGCCCAGGAAACCATAAAGCTGGGTTTCACCGCCGCCTTGACCGGTCCGTTCAACGAGTTCGGCGAGGGCATTCGCCGTGGCGCCGAGATCGCCGTCGAGGAATGGAACAAGAAGGGTGGCGTCAACGGCAAGAAGGTCGAGCTCGCCGAAGTGCTCGATGACCAGCTGGTGCCCGACCGCGCCGTTCAGAACATGCGCCGCATTCTCGACAACGACGAGATCGTCGCGGTGATCGCGCCTTCGGGCAGCGGTCCGACCCTGGCGGTGGTCGACATGCTGGAGGCCGATGGCCGCCCGGTGTGCAACACCCAGGCGCAGACCCCCGCCATCGTCTATCCGAAGGGCGACGACGGGCCGCCGCGGCCGAACGTCTTCTCGGTCTCGATCAGCAACAGCGTCGAGTCGGCGAAGCTTGCCCAGGTGCTGTCCACCTACAAGAATATCGGCCTGCTCCACGAGAGCACCGGATATGGCGTCACCGGCGCCAAGCTGGTGGCGGAAAAGCTGAAGGCCGCCAATCCCGATATCAAGATCACCATGGAATCCTACAATCAGCGGGCTCAGGACATGACCGCCCAGCTCACCAGCGTGCAGCGCGGCGGTGCGGAGGTCATCCTGGTGATCGGCCTCGGCGCGGACCTCGCCGTCATCCGCAAGAACATGGCTCGGCTCAACATCAACGTGCCCTTCTACGCCTCGGCTGGCGGCATCACGCCGCCCTATATGGAAGGTGCGGGCGACCTGGTGGTCGGCACCCGGGCGGCGACCACCAAGACCCTGGGGCTCGATCCGCTGCCGCCCGGTACTCAGAAGTTTGTTGATCTGTACAAGGCGAAATACGGCACCGACCGTTGGTGGGGACCCAATCCCGAGCGGGCGCAGATCTCCATCGCCACCACGGTCGGCGCGGCCTATGATTGCGTGAACCTGCTGGTTTCGGCCATCGAGCGGGCCGGCTCCACCGAGCCGGAGGCGATCATCAAGGCCCTTGAGGAGACCAAGGACGTTCCCGGCGTCGGCATCAGATCAATATCCTTCAGCCCGGAGAAGCATACGGCGCTGGGGGTGGATGACCTTGCCGTCTACGAGATCGGCAAGGAGGGCGATCGCATCAGCCTCAAGATCGTCCAGGAATAGGGGCTGCAACGGGAGGCCGCTCTCCCCCTGCGCGTCGATCATCAGGGGGAGCGGCCCGCAATTTCGGGCGTTTGGCTCGCCCCTGGAGCATGGGTCCCGAACCGAAGCGCCGCCTTCGCGAGAAGCGGATCACGCTCAAGCAAAGGATCAGGGCGGGATGGCAATTCCGGACGAGTCGTCCCGCCCCGGAGCATTTTCGAGCGAAGTGGGTACCGGTTCGCGTGAAGAAAATGCGACCAGGCAAAGACTCAGCGGAGCATTTTCGAGCGAAGTGGGTAGCGGTTCGCGTGAAGAAAATGCGACCAGGCAAAGACTCAGAGGAGCATTTTCGAGCGAAGTGGGTAGCGGTTCGCGTGAAGAAAATGCGACCGGGCAAAGACTTAAGAGCGGTTCCGCGATGTGGAGAAAAGCGGAAACGCTCTAGACCGGCCACGAGAAGCCGGATTTCAATGTGAAAGGCCGCGCGCTGCAGCGGGTTGACGCAAGCTTTTGGGGAGGTGCGGATTGAACATCTTTCTCTCGCTGGTCCTGGCGGGCGTGAGCGTGGGGTCCGTCTACGCCCTCGTGGCGCTGGGGTTGAACGTCACCTTCTGGACCACCAAGACGCTCAATTTCGGCCACGGCTCGCTGATGATGTTCTGCGCCATGCTGCTGGTCTATTTCGCCAGCCAGGGCATCGCCATGGCCGCCGCCGCCATCCTGTCGCTGCTGGTTGTGGCGGGCTTCGGCATGTTCATCGAGCGCTTTACGGTGCGGCCGGCGCTGAAGAGCAATAACAGCATGGGCTGGGTGGTCTCGACCCTCGGCTTCGGCATCCTTTTGCAGGGTGTGGCCGCCAAGCTGTTCGGCTCCCAGGCGGTGGCGTTCCCGTCGCTCCTCTTCGGCTCGCAGGATTTCATCACCGTCTTCGGCTTGCACATCGCGCTGCAATATCTGCTCGTGTTCGGCCTGTCGGTCTTCCTGGTGGTGGTGCTCGAGGCCTTCCTGCGGCTGACACGCTGGGGCCAGGCGGTGCGCGCCGTCTCCCACGATCCGGAGCTCGGCCGCGTCAACGGCATGCCGGTGAACCTGATCATCATCGGCTCCTTCGTGCTCTCGGCCCTGCTCGCCGGCGCCGCGGGCCTGCTGGTTTCGCAGATCGGCGGCACGGTCGATCCGGCCTTCGGCTTCAACCTGGTCCTCTTCGGTTTCGTGGCGGCGGTGGTCGGCGGCATGGGCAGCTCGGTCGGCGCCCTGGTCGGCGGCATCGCCCTCGGCGTCCTGTCGAAGCTGATCGGCGGCTACATCTCCTCCGCTGCGGAACAGCCGGTGGCCTTCGCCATCCTCATGCTGATGCTCGCGCTCAGGCCCAATGGTCTGTTCGCCCAAGCCGAGGCCACGAAGGCATGACGAAGCTCAAGAGCACCCTCACGGCCATCATCACCAACACCTATCTGCTGGCGGCGGTTGTCGCAGCGCTTGCCATAGGCGCCAGCTGGATGAGCTCGGGCACCGTGCACATCCTGAGCTTCGTGATGATCACCGTCATCTTCGCCCTCAGCATCAATCTGCTGACCGGCCTTGCCGGGCAGATCTCCCTTGGCCATGCCGGCCTGTTCGGCATGGGCGCCTATGTGACCGGCATCCTGGCCAAGACCTACGGCCTGAGCGTGCTGTTGGCCATTCCCCTGGGCACGCTTTCGGCGGCACTGGTCGGCTATCTCCTCTCCTTTCCGGCGGGCCGCGTGCGTGATGTCTATCTCGCCATGATGACCCTCGGCTTCGGCATGATCTTCTTCGAGATCGTGCGCGAGTGGAACGATGTGACCGGCGGCATGATGGGACTGAGCGGCGTGCCGTCGCCCACCCTCCGTTCGCTGAAGGTTTTTGGTCTGCGCATAGACGAGGTGTGGTTCTTCCGCGTCATATTGCTGATCACGGTTCTGACCATCTGGGTCGTGCACAACATCACCCGCAGCCGCACCGGCCGCGCCTTCTATGCGATCCATCACAGCGAGATCGCCGCCGGCAGCCTCGGCATCTCCCGCAGCGGCACCAAGCAGCTGGCTTATGTGCTGAGCGGCCTCCTGGCCGGCCTGGCGGGCGCCCTTTACGCCCATCTGGTCGGCTATCTCGGGCCGGACAGCTTCGGCCTGAACCGCTCCATCGAAGTGCTGGTCATCGCCATTGTCGGCGGTCTCGGCTCCATCGCCGGCCAGGTGCTCAGCGCCACCCTGTTCACCTTCCTGCCGGAAACCCTGCAGGTCTTCGCGGAATACCAGTTCATCGTCTATGGGCTGATCCTCACGTTCTCCCTCATCGTGCTGCCCCGCGGCATCGCCGGATTGCTGCTTTCACCGCCGCGCTTCATCCAGCAGCGATCGCTCGAGCAGATGCAGGCGATCGCGCCCACCGCGCCGCCAATGGCGGCGGGCGCCGAGGCAGGCGCTGGCAGCGGCGGCGTTCTCACCGTCAAGGGCATCACCAAGAATTTCGGCGGCCTCACCGCGCTCGACAATGTGTCGCTCGAGCTGAAGCCCGGTCGCATCACCGCCCTGGTCGGCCCGAACGGCTCGGGCAAGAGCACCCTGGTCAATGTGATCAGCGGCATTTACTTGCCGAGCGACGGGCGCATCGAGTTCAAGGGCCAGGATATCACCGGCCTGCCGGATCACCGCATCGCCCAAGCCGGCATCGTGCGCACCTTCCAGGACCCGCGCCTGGTGCCGAACTTCACCGTGCGTGAAAACCTGCTCCTCGGTGCCCATCGGCTGATGTCCCACAGCGGCCTCGCGTCCGCCTTGGCCCTGCCGTCCGCGATCGAGGAGGAGGCAGCCTTCCTCGCGCGCATCGACCGGGTCATGGAGCTGACGGAACTCAAAGCCACCGCCGATCAGGTCATCGAGTCCCTGCCTTACGGCTATCGCCGGCTCGCCGAGGTGGCGCGGGCGCTGGTGGCTGAGCCCAGCGCCATTCTGCTGGACGAGCCCGCGGCGGGCCTGTCGGAAGTGGAGATGGAGCACCTTGCCCGCATCGTCAGACGCATGAAGGACATGGGCCTGACCATCATGCTCATCGACCATCACATGGATTTCCTGGCCGAACTCGTTGACGACGTGGTGGTGCTCGACAGCGGCCGGGTCATCTATCGCGGCACGATCGAGGGCATGCGCTGCGACCGCACTGTCATCAACGCCTATCTCGGCGACGAGCAGGAGGCGGTGAATGCTTGAACTGCGCGACGTCAAGGTCAGCTATGGCGCGGTGGAAGCGGTGCGCGGCGTCTCCATCACGGCCAGGCCCGGCACCACCACCGCCATCCTCGGCGCGAACGGCGCCGGCAAGTCCTCGCTGCTGCGGGTCATTTCCGGCATCGCCCCTCTGCGCGGCGGCAGCATCATCATCGACAGCCGGGACGTCTCGAAAATCCCGGCCGAGCGCAGGGCCAAGCTGGGCCTTGCCCACGCCATGGAGGGGCGCCGGCTGTTCCGCCAGCTCACGGTCGAGGAAAACCTGCGGCTCGCCTGGTCCTTCGGCAGCCGCAAGGCACCCGTCGCGGAAGCGGTCGATGACATCTACCAGCGTTTCCCCATCCTCGAAGAAAAGGCCAAGGTGCAGGCCGGCTATTTGAGCGGGGGCCAGCAGCAGATGGTCATCCTGTCCTGCGCCACCATCCGGCAGCCGTCCTACCTCCTGCTGGACGAGCCCTCCCTCGGCCTTGCGCCCATCATCGTAACCCAGATCTACGAATTCATCACCGGCTATGCCCGCCGCTCCGGTGCAACCGTCATCATCGCCGAGCAGATGGCAAGTCTGGCCCTCAGGGTTTCCGACCATGGCTACGTCCTCCGTCGCGGCCGCATCGTGCTCGAGGGCGAAAGCCGCAAGCTCCTGGCCGATGGTATCGCCAACGCGCTTTCGGCAAGCTACCTTTAGGCCCATCGTCGGCGCGGGCTTTCGTGAAATGCCGTCGCGCCGCTTCATCGCCACTGCCTTCGGAACATCAGCCATGCCATTCATCACGCACGACGCAGTCCGGACCATCGCTGTCATCGGCGCCGGCACCATCGGCGCATCCTGGAGCGCCTGGTTCCTGGCCCGCGGCCTCACCGTCCGCGTGAGCGATCCGGCCCCGGCCGCCCCCGACATGGTGCGCGCCTATGTGAGGGAGGCCTGGCCGGCCCTGCGTCAGCTCCGCATCACGGAAGAAGCGGTGGACCAGGCCCTGGCGCGTCTCTCCTTTCACGCCTCCGCCGGTGAAGCCGCTCAAGGTGCCGACTTTGTCCAGGAAAATGCGCCGGAGCGGGTTGCGGTGAAGCAAGCGGTGCTGAAGGAGATCGACGCCGTTGTCCCCGCCGACCGGGTGATCGCCTCCTCCACCTCGGGCTTCGGGGTCACCGAAATGCAGGCCGAGATGCGCCATCCGGAACGGCTGGTCGTCGGCCATCCCTTCAATCCGCCGCACCTCATCCCGCTGGTGGAGGTGGTCGGCGGCGGCCGCAGCTCGGAAGAGGCCGTGCAATGGGCGATCGGCTTCTACAACCACGTGGGCAAGCGCGCCATCCATGTGCGCAAGGAGGTGCCTGGCCACATTGCCAATCGCCTGCAGGCGGCGCTCTGGCGCGAGGCCCTGCACCTTGTGCAGGAAGGGGTCGGCAGCGTCGATGACATAGATGCGGCCATCGCCTATGGCCCCGGGCTGCGCTGGGCCATCATGGGCCCGCATCTCACCTTCCATCTGGCTGGCGGCCGCGGCGGCATCGCCCACTTCTTCGACCATCTCGGGCCAAACGTGGAGAAGTGGTGGGCCGACCTGGGCACGCCGCACATCACGCCGGAGCTGCGCGACATGATCGCCCGCGGGGTCGAGGAGGAGATCGCCGGCCGCTCCTATGAAAGCCTTGTCGAGCACCGCGACAAGGCCCTGCTCGGCGTGCTGGCCGCCACCAGACAGCCGTTGCCTGCAGAGGAATAAGGTCGCAAGATGCCACATGGCGGCAGCGCGCGCTACCGCCACCGCTGCGGAGGGATTGGCAATGGAGACGGTCAAGTTCACCCAGATGAAGGATGGCGATCGGGAAGACTACGCCTTCCTCACGAAACACGAGCACGAATTCGTTGCCGGTACCGCAGATCGCCTCCTCGCCGCTCTCGTCGCGTTGGATGAATCGCTCTCAGGCTACAAGATCACCCGGCTTGGCCATTCCCTGCAAAGCGCCACACGCGCCTGGCGGGCAGGCGCCGACACCGACTGGATGGTCGCTGCCCTGCTGCACGATATCGGTGATATCTACGCGCCGCATAACCACGACGAATATGCGGCCACCATCCTTCGCCCTTTCATACGCGAGCAGTGCACCTGGGTGGTCGAAAAGCACGCCGATTTCCAGCTGCTCTATTACGGCGAGCACGTCGGCGCCAATCCGAACAAGCGCGAGATGCACAAGGGCAGCCCGTATTACGACGATTGCGCCCTGTTCTGCGAGCTGTGGGACCAGTCCAGCTTCGATCCGGACTATCCCACCTTCGAGCTGGATCTCTTCCGGCCCATGGTGCGCGAGGTGTTCGCGCGCAAGCCCTACGACCCCGCCGTCATCCAGCCGGGCGTGCGCATGCCGCTCGAAAATGCTGCCATTGCGGCGCAGCGGGCGGGCACGGCCTGATCAGTTGTAGCTGACCTCAATCAGGAAGCAGCGGCTTCGGCCGCCTGGTTGTCCAGCGCCTTGCGCGTCTTGGCCCGCAGGCGCTCGGAAGCGGATTTGAGCTGCCCGCAGGCCGCCATGATGTCGCGGCCGCGCGGCGTGCGGATCGGGCTCGCATAGCCTGCGCGGTTTACGATCTCGGCGAATGTCTCGATCCGCTCCCAGTCCGAGCATTCATAGGGGCTGCCTGGCCAGGGATTGAACGGAATGAGGTTGATCTTGGCGGGTATGCCTTCCAGCAGCTTCACCAGCCGCTTGGCATCGGCATCGCTGTCATTGATGCCTTTCAGCATCACATATTCGAAGGTGATGCGCCGGGCATTCGACAGGCCGGGATAGTTGCGGCAGGCGTCCATCAGCTCGGCAATCGGGTATTTCTTGTTCAGCGGCACCAGCTTGTTGCGGATCTCGTCCGTCGTGCCATGCAGCGAGATCGCCAGCATGACCCCGATCTCCTCGCCGGCGCGCGCGATCATCGGCACCACGCCGGCGGTCGACAGGGTGATGCGCCGTCGGGACAGCGACAGGCCCTCGTTGTCCGACACGATTTCCATCGCGGCCTTCACATTGTCGAAATTGTACAGAGGCTCGCCCATGCCCATCAGCACGATATTGGTGATGTAGCGGCCGCCCACTGGCGGCGTCGGGTTGGCGGCAAGCTGCTCCGGCCATTCCCCCAGCCGGTCGCGGGCGACCAGCAGCTGCCCGACGATCTCGCCCGCCGTGAGGTTGCGCACCAGCGTTTGCGTGCCGGTGTGGCAGAAGGTGCAGGAGAGGGTGCAGCCCACCTGGCTCGAAACGCACAGCGTCCCGCGGTCCTCTTCCGGGATGTAGACCGCTTCCACCTCGTGCCGTTGGCCGAGCGGGCCGGCCGCCGGCAGCCGCAGCAGCCATTTGCGCGTGCCATCGGCCGAGATCTGCTCCTCGATGATGTCGAGCCGGTCGAGTGTGAAGCGCTCGCTCATCAGGTCGCGCAGCGTCTTGCTCACATCCGTCATGGCCTCGAACGAGGTGACGCCGCGGTTGTACAGCCAGCGGAAGATCTGCCCGACCCGCATGCGCAGCTGCCGCTCGGGAACGCCCAGCTCGCTCAAGACCTGCGCCAGCTCCGGCCGGGTGAGCCCGATCAGTGAACGCCGGCCGCCATCCGGCTCGGGCTGCGGCCCATGGCCTGGCCGCGACCTGTGCGAGATGTCGAGTATCGTGCGGGGGCCGGTTGTGGGCTCTAGGGTCATGCTGTCGGACAAGGTTTGCGAAACCCGCGGGCACGGCGCCGCGCGGGCTTCGACAACAGGTCGCGTGCGGCGAGGGCGATGTCAAGCCCCGCGACGCGCGGCCGGCCGGCGAACTGGCCGGATGCCTATTCGCAGGCCTGGTCGATCGCCTTCATGGCAGCGGTCACGCCGGCAAGCGAATAGGTGTCGGTGGTTTCGGTGCCGCGCCAGGACGTGCCTTTGATGGTCAGCTTGTGCCCGGCCTTCATGGCGCTCACCACCTGGCTGTCCTTGGTGCTGGAATCGAACCAGCCGCCGTCGCCATTGGTGAACATCTCGTAATTCGTCCCATCGATGGTGACCAGTGCGGGCGCGTCCTTCTTGAAGGGATAGCCGATGATCGTGCTCACCTCGTTGCGAACCTTATCGGCGGTGCGGTGGGTGACCAGCAGGAAGATCGGGTCGCGCTTCACATTGTTCGGTTCCGAGGACGAAGGCTTGGCCACGATGTAGCACACCTTGCCCTTTTGCGTATTGTAGGTGTAGGCCGCCCAGTCGTTGAAGTCGCCGAGCAGCTGCGGCTCGTTCTGTGTCTGGGCCGCAACGTCCCGAGGCAACGCCGAGGCGGCAAGAGCGGCCATGAGGCAGAAGGCGACGAGCGTCCCACGTGAAGTCATCGTTGAAGAGCTCCTTTCATCGGGTCCGACAAAGTTTCGAGGCGAGGGGTAGACGCAACGCCATGTGAAATCAACCCAGGCACGACGGAGCGCGCGAAGGCTGAACCCTAACCGAGTGGCCCCCGGCGAGGCAAGCGACGCCCGGCAAGCCGGCGAAAATGGCCATTGCACGCCAGATGGTTATGAGACTATCAGCATGGCCAGGACCAGATATGAATCCATGCCTCGCTGAAAGTTGATTCGAAACGCACGCGAGAACACATGGCGGCAGGCCCGCGCCCCCGGCACAGCCTCTAGGGAGAAATAATGATGAGAGCAGTATTGTGTAGGAATTATGGACCGCCGGAAAGCCTGGTGCTCGAAGAGCTTCCCAGTCCTGCGCCGGGTGCTGGCGAGGTGCTGATCCGGGTGCGCGCCGCCGGGCTCAATTTCTTCGACACGCTGATCATCGAGAACAAGTATCAGTTCAAGCCGCAGCTGCCCTTTTCGCCGGCGGGCGAAGTGGCGGGGGACATCACCGCCATAGGCGAAGATGTGCAGGGCTTCCGCGTCGGCGACCGCGTCATGGCCTATCTCGGCTGGAACGGCGCGCGCGAGGAGGTGGTGGCGCCCGTCTCGAAGCTGATCCCCCTGCCGGACGCCATAGACTATGCCACCGCCGCCGGCCTTTCCGTCACCTACGGCACCACCTTGCACGCCTTGAAGGACCGGGCGCGCATCCAACCCGGCGAAACGCTCGCAGTGCTTGGCGCCGCTGGTGGCACCGGCCAGGCCGCCATCGAGCTTGGCAAGCAGTTCGGCGCCCGTGTCATCGCCGCCGCGTCCTCGGACGACAAGCTGGCCTTCTGTCGTGAGCTCGGTGCCGATGAGGTCATCAACTACGAGCGGGAATCCCTCAAGGACCGGCTGAAGGAGCTGACCGACGGCAAGGGCGTCGATGTGGTCTATGATCCCGTGGGCGGCCCCTTGGCCGAGCAGGCGCTGCGCTCAACCGGCTGGTATGGGCGCTTCCTGGTCATCGGTTTTGCCGGCGGGGAGATCCCCAAGATCCCGCTTAACCTGGTCCTGCTGAAAAGCTGCGACATCGTCGGCGTGTTCTGGGGCGCCTATATCGAGCGCGAGCCGCAGCGCAATCGCGAGAACATGGAAATGCTGCTCGGCTGGTGCGCCTCCGGCCGCGTGCGGCCGCGAATCGACCGCACATTTCCGCTGGACCGCACGGCCGACGCGCTCAACGTTCTCGCCAAGCGCCAGGCCAAGGGAAAGATCATCCTGGAAGTATGAGGGCTCAGGGGTCAAGCCGGTGACGACGATTTGTTTTGCCAGCCAACAGCTTACGTCATGCCGGCCTTGAGCCGGCATCCAGGGCCACACGGTACGAACGCCCTTGCGGCCCTGGATTGCCGCGTCAAGCGCGGCAATAACGAACTTTGAACAAAGCCGTCATGCCCGGCCGCGCCTAGGCGCCGAGCCGCGGCCGTGAGGGGCCGGTCTTCCCTCAAGCGCCCGGACTGTCGGGCGTCCCGCCGTGCCGCAGCTTGTCCAGCGCTTCTCGGGCCATCTCCTGGTGCTTGGGCTTCATATAGATGCCGATGATGTTGAGCGCCGCAAACAGCACCGCCGCGTCATCGGTGAAGCCGATCGCCGTGAGAATGTCGGGGAGGAAGTCGAACGGCACGACGAAATAGGCCAGCGCCGCGAACAGCACCGCCTTGGCCCTGAGCGGCGTGTCGGGATCGGTTGCGCAATAATAGGCGGCGATCAGCGACTGCGCGAACGGAATGCGGCTGGCCACCCGCCCGAGCTTGCGCCAGAACCCGCGCCGGACCCGCTTCTCGTTGGCTTGCATCACGGCCGGCAGCTGAATCTCCGGCGATGTGAGGTCCGGCATGTGCTTCTCGTCTTTCCGCTCTGCCATGCGCATCTCCTAGAGCGTCATCCCGAACCGGAAGTCCGCGCGACAAGGGGTGATCACGCTCGACCAAGGATGAGGCACCGCGCCTTCATATGGAAAGGCGGTGCCAGGGAACAAGCCTTGCTCGGCATCGATCATCGAGCGGAAAAATGAATTTTGCTCCAAGCAGCGCTGGCCCGCTGCAAGCGGCGCCATGTCGGCTTAGCGGCTCATGAAGTAGATGCTGGCCATGATCACGATGATGGCCAGGAATTGCAGCAGCACGCGCAGCCGCATCAGCCGTTGCGAGGTATTGGCGCTGCCGCCGCGCATCATGTTGACCAGCCCCAGCACCAGGACGATGAACACGGCCGCAAGGGCCACGGGTACGGCATAGTTTGCAAAAGACATGACAGACGAACTTTCTCTGCGGCCCCGAATGATCTGACGGCCGAGTTCGGCCAGCGCGTGTTCCGTTTCGAGCCGCCGTTCAGTTGGAGCCGTCGAGCAGCCGGCGCGCGATCACCTGCGCCTGGATCTCGGCGGCGCCCTCAAAGATGTTGAGAATGCGGGCGTCGCACAGCACCCGGCTGATGGGATATTCGAGCGCGAAGCCGTTGCCGCCATGGATCTGCAGGGCGTTGTCCGCCGCGGACCAGGCCACCCGCGCCGCCAGCAGCTTGGCCATGCCCGCCTCCAGGTCGCAGCGCCGGCCCGCATCCTTGTTGCGCGCCGCAAAATAGGTGAGCTGCCGGGTGGCCATGATCTCGGCCGCCATCATCACCAGCTTGTCGGAAACCCGCGGGAACGCCACGATCGGCTTGCCGAATTGCAGGCGCTCGCAGGCGTAGCGCAGCCCCAGGTCGAGTGCGCTCTGCGCAACGCCGATCGCCCGGGCGGCGGTCTGGATGCGCGCGCTCTCGAAGGTTTGCATCAGCTGCTTGAAGCCTTGCCCCTCGACCCCGCCCAGCAGATTCTCCGCTTTGACCGCGAAGCCGTCGAAGCCGATCTCGAATTCCTTCATGCCCCGATAGCCGAGCACCTCGATCTCGCTGCCGCTCATGCCCGGCGCGGGGAAGGGATCCTCGTCCGTGCCACGCGGCTTCTCCGCCAGCAGCATGGAAAGGCCCTTGTAGCCCGGCTCTTCGGGGTTGGTGCGCACCAGCAGGGTCATCAGGTCCGCCCGCACCGGATGGGTGATCCAGGTCTTGTTGCCATAGACCTTGTAGACGTCGCCCTCGCGCACGGCCCGGGTGCGCAGGCTGGCAAGATCCGAGCCGGTATTGGGCTCCGTGAAAACCGCCGTGGGCAAAATCTCGCCCGAGGCAAGCTTGGGCAGGAAGCGCTGCTTCTGCTGCTCGGTGCCGCCATGCAGGATGAGCTCCGCGGCAATCTCGGTGCGCGTGCCCAGCGAGCCCACGCCGATATAGCCCCGCGACAGCTCCTCCGAGACCACGCACATGGACTCCTTGCCGAGCCCGAGGCCCCCATAGGCTTCCGGCAGTGTGAGCGAGAACACGCCCAGCGCGCTCAGCTCCTGCAGAATGTCCAGGGGAATATAAGCGTTCTCCAGGTGCCACTCGTGCGCATGCGGTGCCACCTTGTCCTCGACGAAGCGGCGCATCTCGCCGCGCATCTGCTCGATCGTCTCGTCCAGCCCGGTGGCGCCGAAGGTGAGCGCGCCATCCTGCGCCATGATGAGGGCGATGAGGCGCGCCCGTGCATCCGGGCTGTTGCCCTCTCGCCGCAGCCGGGCGGCGCTGCCCGCGGCCAGCGGCTTCAGCGAGGCATCGTCCAGCCCGAGATCATGCGGCCGCACGAACTCGCCCAGGTTCATCGGGATGCCGCCCACGATCTGGTTGAGATATTCCCCGGCGAGGACCTGCACGAGCAGCGTTTCGGTCTCGCCGAGCCGCTCGTCCTCCTCTAGCCGCGCCGCATAGAGCGCCAGCTGCCGCAAGGTCTCCACATAAGTCGCGAGCCACGCCAAGCCGTGCGTCGCCGCCTGATGCTGCTCGATCAGCTCGGCCGACACGCGCCCGTTGCGGCTGACCAGGGCAGCGACGCGCGACCGTGCCTCCCCATAGACCTGCTCGGCGGCATTCACCGCATCGGCTACGAGCTGGGGCACCGATCCGAGAATGGCCCTGCTCTGGGCGACAGGCGCGGCGATGGACATGGGGCGGCCTCCTGCGATGTCATTTTCAATGACGGTTACCGCAGGCCGTGATGCACTGCAACATGCAACACGCCCATCTCAGCCATGACGTCGCTCGAACACGAAGTAAAGGCCCTCTGCCGGAGCATCCGCAAACAGCGGCGCCTCGTGCCGGTGGCGGATAGCCATCACGCCGGCCTCCGACAAGGCGGCGATCTTGTCGCGAAACCCGGACGGTTCGAACACATGGGCATGAATGGTGCAAACAAGCAGGCCGCCCGGCCGCAGCACCCGGAAGATCTCGTCGAATGCGACCGCGCCCACATGCGCGTGAGTGAACGTGCCCGACGAGATCGCCGCGCCATAGGCGCTGCTCGGCAAGTCCAGCGGCCGGGTCAGGTCCGCCTCGAACAAGGCGCGGTAGATGCCCTTCATCCGCGCCAGCGCAAGCATCTCCGGTGAGATGTCGACGCCGTCGATGGTGGTGAAGCCATGCGCGCGGGCGGCCGCCGCGGTCAGCCCCGTCCCGCAGCCGATGTCCAGCATGGGCACGGTGCGGTCCGGCAGCCATGCCGCCGCCAGCGCCGCCACCCCTGCCGGCGAGAGGTAATGCAGTTCGGTTTCGAGCTGCTGGTCGTAGCTCGCGGCCCAGTCGCGGTAGAGCGTCACCGCATCCTCAGGTCCCGCCATGCTGTAGGAGCGGGCCAGGAACTCGTCCGACCGGGATGCCGTCGCCGAGGTGCCGCTGCTGTCCGCCTCCGGCTGTGACGGTGCGCCGCGCGCATTCTCCCCCGATCGGGTATCTGTCCTGTTGCGCTGCATCGGCAACCACTATAGCCGATGTTTCGACCGACGTAAGCGGATTGGCGGAGAGCAACACCCGTGGTGCAGGCCCTGGACACGATCGTGCCTGTCTTCGGCCTCATCGTCATCGGCTTCCTGCTCTCCAAGGCCGGCGTGTTCGGCAAGATGGCGGCGGAAGGCCTGTCCACCGTGGTCTTCACCCTGTGCATGCCCGCCTTGCTGTTCAAGACCATGATCGGCATCACCCTGCCGCAGGTCTCGCCTTGGGGCCTGTGGGGCAGCTATTTCGGCGCTGTCGCCATCGCCTGGATCATGGGCTGGGCCGCCGTCGCCTTGCTGTTCCGGCGCGATGCGCGCACCGCCGCCGTGGCCGGTGTGGGCGCCGCCTATGCGAACACCATGCTGATGGGCCTGCCCATCATCTTCGCCGTCATGGGCAATGCGGGCGCCTTGCCTCTGTTTCTCATCATCGCCGTGCATCTGCCGATCATGAGCCTGTTCGCCACCATCCAGCTGGAATGGGCGCAACGCTCGCAGCCGGGCGTCCGCCTTGCCCTGCTCGGCTCCATCGCCAAGGGCGTGGCGAGCAACCCGATCACCATCGGGCTCGGCGCCGGCCTGCTGTGGCGGTTCACCGGTCTGGCCTTGCCATCCGCTCCGGCCAAGGTCCTGGACATGCTGTCGGAGGCCAGCGTGCCCTGCGCGTTGCTCGCCATGGGCACCGCGCTCAGCCATTACAGCATCCGTGGCTCTGGTGGCCCGGCGGTTGCCATCACCTTGATCAAGCTCGTCGTCCATCCCCTGGCGGTATGGCTGCTCGCCCGATACGTCTTCCACATCCCGAGCGACTGGATGCGTGTGGCCGTGCTGTTTGCAGCCGCGCCCACCGGCATCAACACCTTCATCTTCGCCGTGCGCTACCAGGCGGCCATCGGCATGATTTCCGGCGCCATTGCCCTCGGCACCATACTGTCGGTGCTGTCCTTCTCCCTCGCCCTCTGGGCGACGGGTCCTTAGGCCATATCGCCGAAGCCGAGCAGCGCGCGGATCTCGCTCGCCGTAACCCCGGCCTCCCTCAGCGAGCGCAAGCTCCGGTCGCCGGCGCTTTTCGAGAGCTTGCGGCCGGTCTCGTCGCTGATCAGGCGGTGATGGCAATAGCGCGGCTCGGGCAGCCCCAGCAGCACCTGCAACAGGCGGTGGACCGCGGTCGCATGGAACAAGTCCTGGCCGCGGGTCACGTGCGTAACGCCCTGCAATGCATCATCCACCACCACGGCGATGTGGTAGCTCACGCCGATATCCTTGCGGCCGAGGATCACGTCACCCCAGATCCGCGGGTCAGCCTGAACTACGCCTGTCTCGCCGAGAGGGCCGCTGCCGTCCTCCGCGAAGGTGAGTGGGCCGCCGGCCATCGCGAGAGCCCGTTCCATATCCAGCCGCAGCGAGAATGGTACGCCGCGCGCACGAAGCTCTGCTCTGTCGGCTTCGCTCAAATGACGGTGCAAGCCGGGATAGAGCGGCTGCCCGTCCGGATCCGCCGGCCAGTCCTTGCGCCCTTCGACCGCGGCGCGGATCTCCTGGCGCGAAGCGAAGCAGGGATAGAGCAGGCCCCTGGCTGCCAGGCGGTCCAGTGCCGCCCGATAGGTTGCCATGTGTTGTGACTGGCGCCGCGGCTCGCCCTCCCAGCTGAAGCCCAGCCAGGCGAGGTCCTCGATCGCTTGGTGCACATAGGAATCCTGGCAGCGGATGAAATCGATATCCTCGATGCGCAGCAGCACGCGTCCACCCAACGCGCGGGCGCAGCGGGCCGTGAACAGGGCGGAATAGGCGTGGCCCAGATGCAACGCCCCATTGGGGCTTGGTGCGAAGCGGAAGATCGGTGCAGCAGTCATCTCGTCATTGGCATATTGTTGAACGCCGCCGACAGGCGCATGATCGCTGCCTGCTTCGCATGTCTCAATTGCATCCTCCAGCCAAATCGATGACCGACACCATTGAAACGCTGGATCACATCCGCGACGGCATCGCCGCCCTGGCCGCCAGGGAGCGGCGGTTCGGCGACATGTTCGCCGTCACCGGCATGCCGCCGCTGCGCCGTCTGCCCGGCGGATTTCCCGGGCTGCTCAGGATCGTGACGGAGCAGCAGCTGTCGCTGGCCAGTGCCGCGGCCATCTGGGCGCGCATGCAGGCGCGGCACGACCCGCTCACGCCGGAACGGATGCTCGCCCTGGCGGACGAGGACTTCCGCGCCGTTGGCCAGTCGGCGGCCAAGATCAAGACGATTCGCGCCTTGAGCCTGGCGGTCGTCGAGCGCCGGCTCGATCTCGCCAGTCTGGACCAAGCGCCTGATGACGAGATCCGCCGGTCCTTGACCGCGGTCCCGGGGATCGGTCCCTGGAGCGCGGAGGTCTATTTGCTCGCCTGCCTCGGCCGGCCGGATGCCTGGCCTTCCGGCGACCTTGCCCTGCAGGTCGCGGCGCAGGCAGCCTTTGGCCTCCCCGAGCGGCCGGACGCCCGCGCTATGGCGCGGCTGGCCGAATCATGGCGGCCCTGGCGTGCCGTGGCAGCCAGGCTGATCTGGGCCTACTACGCCACGCTGAAGCGCCCGCTTGCTGCCCGTGCGGGAGCTCCCGCATGATCGATGGGCCACGGCTGCTTCCGCTGGCCGGTGGCCGTCCGGAGCATTTGATTGTGATGCTGCACGGCTACGCGGCTGATGGCCGGCAAATGCTCAATTTCGCCAGGCAATGGCAGAACGGATTGCCGCATGCGGTTTTCGTCTGCCCAAACGCGCCCGAGCCGTGCGAGCAGTCGGATTTCGGCCGTCAATGGTTCCCGCTCACCCCTCCCAAGGCGCAGCAATACTGGCCGGGCGTAGAGCGTGCAGGACCCCTGCTCGACGCGTTCATCACAGATGCACTTGCTCGTTATGACTTGCTGGACGCGAGCCTCGCGCTTGTCGGCTTCAGCCAGGGCACCATGATGGCGCTGCATGTGGGCTTGCGGCGCAATCCGCCACGCGGCGGGCCGCCTGCAGGCATCCTCGGCTATTGCGGCGCCATGGCCGGTCCCGAGTTCCTCGGCGAGCAGATCACGTCCCGCCCGCCGGTCATGCTCATCCACGGTGATCTCGATGAAGTGGTGCCGGTGCAGGCCATGACGATCGCCGCGGCAGCGCTGACGAGGGTTGGCGTTGAGGTGGAAACCCACCTCTCACGGGGAATTGGTCACGAGATCACCGCGGACGGTCTTGCATTGGGGCTGCAATTCCTGCAGGAGAGACTGGCCGCGGCGCCTTGATGCTGCCGCGGCAAAGAGCTACGAACGACTTGCGATCTAGACAGAGTCGCTTTCACAATACTGTCATACCAGATATAGTAAGTCGTGACGGTATGCTGCTGCTTCGAGCGGAATTATTCGCGGGGCCGGCGCCTGCTGGCCGGAAGCAAAGCAAGGCAAGGAGCGGATTTGGGTGGACGGCTTCGTCACATCACCGCAGAGTTACCCGGCGCTTGTGCTCAACGCCGATTTCCGCCCGCTGAGCTATTATCCTCTGTCGCTCTGGGCCTGGCAGGACGCGCTCAAATCGGTCTTCCTCGACCGCGTCAACATCGTCTCCTATTACGACCGTGTGGTCCGTAGTCCGAGCTTCGAGTTCCGGCTGCCCAGCGTTGTCGCGCTCAAGAGCTATGTCAAGCCGGCGCGCTATCCTGCCTTCACCCGGTTCAATCTGTTCCTGCGCGACCGCTTCACCTGCCAGTATTGCGGCGCGCGCGATGACCTCACCTTCGATCACGTGATCCCCCGATCCAAGGGCGGCCAGACCACTTGGGACAACGTGGTCGCGGCCTGCGCGCCGTGCAACTTGGCCAAGGGCGGCATGCTGCCGGCGCAGGCGCGCATGTGGCCGGCCCGCAAGCCGGTGCAGCCCACCGTGCACGAGCTGCACGCCAATGGCCGGCTGTTCCCGCCGAACTACCTGCATGAGAGCTGGCTCGACTATCTCTATTGGGATAGCGAGCTGGAGCCGTAGGTTTTTCTCGCGAAGGCGCCCCAAAGGGCGAGGCCGGCGATCACGAGCGAGATCAGGGCATTGTAGCCGGCGAAGGACAGGCCCAGGAAGCGCCACTGCGCATCGCTGCAGCTCGCGATCTGGGCGCGGCTCAGATCGGGCAGGACACTCCCGGATTGGCCGAAGCTGGTGTTGCCGGCGCAGGAGGCGGGCCCTGCCCACCAGCCCCACTCCACGCCCGCATGGTGCAGTCCCAGCCCGAAGCTCACCAGCATGATCAGGCCGAGCAGCACGAGACCCCCGCGCAACATCCGCTCCCGTGCCGGATGGCCTGCCATGGGCAACAGGGCAAGGCCGAGCGGAATCGCTGCGTAATACGGCCAGCGCTGCTGGTAGCAGAGCGGGCAGGGGACATAGCCGCCGATCAGCTGGAAGCCCCACGCGGCGGCAATGGTGAGGACGGCGAGCCCGAGGGCGCCGAGCAGGGCCATGCGGGGAGGGGACGAAGTCATGCGAGCGATCCGGCCTGCGCGAACCATACAGGTTGAGGTGCGCGCACCATATCGCGAGCGCGCCGAAGGGCAAGCCGGAACGAGCCTGCCGCCCGCGCGCCGCACCGGATCGTGATCGCGCGGCCTAAACCGCCAGCGTGCCCCGGATCACCGGCACCACCGCGCCCCGCAGATATACGGACGTGGCGCGGCCATTCTCGATCATGGCGCTGAGATGGATCTGGCTCGGTCGGCCCATATCCTCGCCTTGGTGGATCAGCCACTCGTGCCGGCCATTATCCAGGCTCTGGAATTCGCACAGGGCGCCGACAAGCGCGGCTGCGGCCGAGCCCGTGGCCGGATCCTCCGGGATGCCGACACCCGGCGCGAACAGCCGCGCATGGATCTCGCGACCATTGGTCCAGTCCGCCATGGTGAAAGGATAGACCGGTGGTCCCCAAGCCCGGCGGAACGCCGTTTCCCAGCACGCCGTGTCCACCCGGGCCCGGCTCAACGCCTCCCGGCTGGCCACGCGCACGAAGGTGAACGGCACGCCCGCCTCGAATCCCACCGGCGCGGCGATCACCTCCTCGGCGCTGAGGCTGAGCGCCGCGGCCGCATCGTTGACGCCCGGTGCCGTGCCCTTGGATGGTAATTTCGGCGCGGCGATGGAAGCCTCCATCAGGCCGTCCGGCCGCCGCCGCACCTCCGCGTGAACCGGACCGGCGGCGGTGTGCATGAGGAACGCGCCCTTGTCCGTATGCCCGTCCCGCGCGGCAATCACCGTGGCGGTGCCCACCGTCGGGTGTCCGGCAAACGGCAGCTCCGCCTTGGGTGTGAAGATGCGCAGGCGGGGCGCGCCGCTGCCATCGTCCAGGACGAACACCGTCTCGCTGAGGTTCATCTCGCCGGCAATCGCCTGCATGGTGGCCTGGGGCAGCCCCGAGCCATCCGAGAATACGGCAAGCGGATTGCCGCCGAACCGCTGCGTCGTGAACACGTCCAAGGTCACGAAGTCATACTCACGGGCCATGTGCGTCAGCGTCCTTTGCTTTAGTCTAGGAGGTCCGTCCGGCCGGGCTCAGGCCGGCGCCGCAGATGTCTGAAGGATGGGCCGCACCAGTCTCGGCGCCGAATGGGCGGCCTGGCCAGGGATTGACCGCATCCCGCAGCCACAGCAGCGTGTCGAGCCAGAAGCCCGCCTGGTGCCGGGAGTGGAAGAGACCGAAATGGCCGATCTGCTCGAGTCCATAGTCGGCAGGCCGCAGCAGGACGTCGGTTTTCCGGGCATTGCGGTAATAGGCGAGGCCGCGGGCGATCGCGCGCGGCGTGCCATATTCGTCGTCGCTGACCGCAACGGCCAGGATCTGCGCCTTCACCGCGGCGAAGCGCCCGAGAATGATGTCGCGTCGTTCCGGTGCGTGGCTGAGCTCCATGCGTGCGCGCCGGAAGCTCCATTCATTGGCGACGCCCGCCGGCAGGTCTTCGAGCCAGCCGAGCCGCTTTCCGGGGAAATAACCGCACAAAGCGGTGACGGCCGGCATGAACAGATGCCATTTGAGGAACATGCGCGTCCGCGCCTTGCGCGCGTAGTCGGGCCAGTAGGCATATTGTGCCCCGACCGACAGCATCCGCTCGATCATGCCGGCCGATGGGGCAAGGCCGGGCAGGAAGCCGCCGATGCTGTGGCCGACCACCAGCAGCGGCCCGTCCGCATCCAGATCGCGCATGAACCCCAAGGCCGCCTCGAAATCGAGCTCGCCCCAGTCGCTCCAGCGGTATCCGCAGCCGCGGAGCCGCTGTGGACGGGAGGCGCCGATGCCGCGATAGTCGTAGGTCAGCACCGAAAAGCCGTGCGCCGCCAGGAACTGCGCATAGCGGTGGTAATACCGGGCGAGCACGCCGGTCGCCGGATTGATGATGACGCGGCCGAGCCGGCGGTTGCCCGGTGGCGCCCAGAGCTCCCCGCCCAACGACACGCCGTCCGCGCAGGAAAGCCGGACCGAACGAGGCTCGCTCATCACCGGAACGCGGCCTCCGCCGCCTGCCGATAGGCGAAGCTCCCGCGATCCTTGATCCAGCTGGCGGCATTGACGAAGGCGGCTTCCGCGGTCCGCGCCAGGGCGCTGCCGAGGCTGATCCGCGCCACGCCGGCCTTGGTCAGATCATCCACCGTGAGGCTGGGCGCGCCGATCCCCATCAGCACGTTCACCGGCTTGTCGACCGCCTGGCACACCTCCTGAATGGCCTTGTAGCTCGGCAAACCGGGCGCGAACAGCACGTCGGCACCGGCCGCCTCATAGGCCTTCAGCCGCCTGATCGTATCCTCCAGGTCGGGCCGGCCGCGCAGAAAATTCTCGGCGCGGGCGGTCAGCACGAAGTCTCCTCCGCTGGCGCGCACCGCCGCCACAGCCGCCCGCACCCGCTCGACCGCAAGCTCGAACGGATAGATCTTGTCCTCCGCCGGGCCGCTGTAATCCTCGATCGAGGCGCCGGCGAGACCGGTGGCGATCGCCATGCGGATCGTCTCGGCGCAGGTCTCCGGATCATCGCCGAACAGATTCTCGAGATCCGCCGAAACCGGGAGATCCGTTGCCGCGACGATCGCCTGCGCCACGGCGAGGCTGCGGTCGCGCCCCACCTCGCCGTCGGCAACCCCCAGCTCCATGGCGATGCCGGCGCTGGTGGTGCCGAGCGCTTCGAAGCCGAGGCGCGCCAGCTGCTTTGCCGAGCCGATATTCCAGGCATTCGCCATCACGAAAGCCTGCTTCTGGGCGTGCAGTGCCCGGAATTGTGCAACCTTTGCCGCCTGAGTGGCCATGACCAAAGCTCCGAGAAGTCAGTAGGGTGTGCCGTCCTTGTGGTGAAAGCGCCAGGCGCCTTGCTCGCGCACCGCAACGATGTCGTCCGCGGGATACGCCACCTCGTCGCCCTCCGTCCTGTCGCCGATTTCCAGATAGCGCACCGGCGCCGCCGAGCGGTTCTCCAGGTGGTGGCTGACGCCCCCGGCCTTGAAGCCGGCGCACATACCCGGGCGCAGAACGGTCTCGACCGGGCCGGTCACCAGCACCGCCTCCCCCTCCAGGATATAGACGAACTCGTCCTGGCGGCTGTGCCGGTGCTGCAGCGCCGAGACAGCCCCGGGTGCCAGCTCCGTCAGGTTCACGCCGAAATTGCTGAGGCCGAACAGGTCGCCCAGCGGCCGCTTCACCCGGCCCTTCATGCGGGAGGCGAACGGCTCCGGGTAATTGGAGGGCTTGCTCCGCGGCGCCGCCTCTGCGGCCTCTATGGCAATGGGACAATCCATCCGACCCTCCCCGACATCGCATGCCAGCAGGGTAAGCCGGATTGCATTCCCTGTCGAGAGGTATTGTATCAATTGAACCGCAGAAGGTGATACAAATCTGGCATATGTATCACTGCGCGCCCAAGGCGTCTTCCGCCCGGGTTAGATGATCGCCTCGTCCGGGTTGTCGCGCAGCTCGGCCACCGTGCGCAGCGCCCGCTCGAGATCGGCGCGGCGCGGCGGCGCCATCACGCAAAGCCGCACCCCGCCTTGACCCTGCCCGCCGATCGCCGTCGCATCCGGCGGTGTCAGCCGCACGCCGCGCTCGCTGGCGCGCCGGGCGAGCTTCTCCGCATCCAGCAGCGGCATGGGCAGCCAGATATGCGGGGCGCCTTGCGGCATGGGCAGATGGTCGAGATGGAGGATCGTCCGCGTGAGCTGCGCCCGCTGCCTAGCTTCGCTCAGCAGGATCTTCGCCACGCTCTCGTGAATGCCGAGCTCCAGCATGGCGCAGCCGATCTCCAGCGCCAGGGGGGCTGCACCCCAGATCTGCGCGCGCAACCGCCGGGCAAGGGAAGACCGGCGCTCGGCGGGCGGCGCCAGCACGCCGACCCGCGTCAGCGGGCTCAAGGATTTCGACAGGCTGGTGACGTAGTAGACGCTGTCCGGCGCCATCGCCTTGTAGGTCATCTCGCCCTTGGCCGCATAGAGGCTGTAGATGTCGTCTTCGACGATGAACGCTCCGTGCTTGCGGCACACCGCCATGATTGCGCGCCGGCGCTCGTCGCCCGTCTCGAAGCCGAGCGGGTTTTGGCAAACGGGCGTCGTATAGACGATCCGGCCGCCCGTCTCCGTCAGCACCCGGTCCAGGGCATCGGGCAGCATTCCTTCCCCGTCATGGGCGACTGGGGCCAGGGTCATCCCCAGATCGGCCGCCGCCGCAATGGCGCCCGGAAAGGTCGAGCCTTCCGTCGCGATCACCTCCGAGCAGGACTTGAGATCCGCGAAGGCCAGGTAGATCGCGTGCTGCGCCCCGACACACAGCAGAATCTCGTCGGGGCCGACCTCGAGGCGCGTCCGCGACAGCCACCCGGCCATCACGGTCCGCTGGTCGGCCGTGCCGCGCAGATCCGCATAGCCGCCATTCGGCAGGCTGGCGGCCTTGCGCACGGCGCGCTCGGTCGCGGCGAGAAATGCGCTCTCCTCGATGATCGGCGGCGGGCCGTTGATGGTCAGGTCCACCACGCCGCCTGGCACCGCGGTGGCCTCGCTGGCATTGATGAAGGTGCCGCGGCCGACCTCCCCGCGAATGATGCCGCGGCTGCTCAGGAGGTCGATCGCGCGGGTAACGGTTCCGATCGCCACCCCCGCCTGCCGTGCCAGCTCGCGGTGGCTGGGCAGCCGATCCCCGGGCCGGTAGATGCCTGATGCGATCAGCCCTTCGACGGCCTCGGCCACCCGTTCGTGTAGTGGCGCCATGCTCTCCGGCAGCAGGAGCGGCCTCGTCATTGTATCGTTCACTGAGCTCTCCGAGAGATTGGCATCGGAAATTGTATCACGCGGAGGTCGTAATGGCCAAGACAGGCCTGTTTCAGACCCGCCGGCCCTTTGCGTGCCGGTCCGGAACGGCTACAGGTGAGCATCAACATCGCGGCCCAGGTCTTGGTCGAGGGGGTAATGCATGAAGCTGATATATGCACCGCAATCGCCGTTCGCGCGCAAGGTGCGCGCCGCTGCCATCGAGCTCGGTCTCGCAGACCGGTTCGAGCTGGAATTTGTGCAGCTCACGCCCGGGCAGAAGAACCGGGATTATGCAAGCAGCGTCAACCCCCTCCGCAAGCTGCCCGCGCTTGTCTTGGACGACGGGCAGACGATCGTCGATTCCACCGTCATCTGCGAATATCTCGACGCGCTGGCCGGCGGCGGCAAGCTGGTGCCGGTGTCCGGACCCGAGCGGTGGCGCATCCTCACCCAGCATGCGGTCGCCCAGGGCATGATGGACGCCATGATCCTGGTGCGCTACGAGACCTGGCTTCGTCCGGAACCGCATCGGTGGGCGGAATGGATCGATGATCAATGGGACAAGGCCTTGTCCGGCCTCGCCTGGTTCGAGAGCCGTGCCGAAATCGCTCTGCGCCAAGGCGGCGGCAGGATCGATCTGTCGCAGCTGGCCCTGGCCTGCGGCCTCGGCTATCTCGATTTCCGCTTTCCCGAGACTGGCTGGCGCGAGCGCTTCCCCAAGCTGGCGGCGTGGTACGGCGTCGTTTTGAACCGGCCATCCCTCGCCCAGACCAAGCCGGAGACGCCGCCGGCGCGCTGATCCGGAGGCAAGGGCGCCGTCAGGCGACACTCGCCATCTGCTGCGGGTCGATGCCGATCCACACCTCGGCGCCGACGTCGATCACCTGCCCCGGCGGCGCGCTCAGCTTGAGCTGCAACTGGCCATCGCCGATGGCCACCACATAGTCCCAGGTCTCGCCGAGATAGGTGCGCTGGGCGATGCGGCCGGCAACCAGCACATCTCGGTCGCCTGCTGGCTTGGCCATATGGAGCGCAATGCTTTGCGGTCGCAGCGAGAACAGCGCCGTCGCCTCCAGCCGTCCGCCGTCTCTCAAGCGCTCACGCGGGATCGAGAACCCGGGAAACACCACCGCGTCCGTCGCGCACCGGCCTTCGATCAGGTTGGTGCGGCCGATGAAGCCGGCCACGAACCGTGTCCGCGGGCTGTTGTAGATCTCGTATGGCGCGTCCACCTGCTCGATCCGGCCCTTGTTCATGACCGCGATGCGGTCCGAGGCCACCATGGCCTCGCCCTGGTCATGGGTCACATAGACGGTGGTGAAGCGGAACGTGTCATGCAGCCGCCGGATTTCGAACCGCATCTCCTCGCGCAAGGTGGCGTCCAGGTTCGACAGCGGCTCGTCCAGCAGGAGCACGCGCGGCTGCACCACCATGGCCCGGGCCAGCGCCACCCGTTGCTGTTGGCCGCCGGACAGCTCCGCCGGATAGCGGTCCGCGAGATCAGCCATTTTCACGATGGTCAGCATCTCCTTGACCTTGGCCGCGATGGTCGGCCGGTCCAGCTTGCGCAGCTTGAGCCCGAAGGCCACGTTTTCTGCCACCGTCATGTTCGGCCAGATCGCATAGCTCTGGAAGATCATCGACATCTGCCGATGCTCGGGCGGCACCACCGCCTTCGCCGAGGAGATCACCTGGCCGCCCATTTCGATCTGCCCGGCCGATGGCGTGAGGAAGCCGGCAATGGTGCGCAGCATGGTGGTCTTGCCGCAGCCGGATGGCCCGAGCAGCGAGACCAGCTCGCCCGGCGCGATGTCCAGGGAAACATCGTCGACTGCCCGCAGCGTGCCGAACACGCAGCTCAAGCCCCGCAGGCGGAGCATGGGCGATGCCGCCGCCTCCGCCTCCGCCGGTCGTTTGCCCATCGGTGCGTTCACGGAAAAATTCTCAACCGCGCTCATGACGAACGCCTCAACAGGAGATCACGGCCCAGCATCCTATAGCTCACCAGAACCACTAGGATGGTGGCAAGCAGCAGGAACAGGCCCAGGGCCGACAATGCTTCGAAATTGCCATCCTCGCTCAGGTCGAGCAGCATCACCGACAGCACGCGCGTATTGGGCGCGATGAGGAAGATGGCGGTGCTCAGCTCGCGCATGGCCGGAATGAACACCAGGATCCAGCAGCCCGCCAGGTTCTTCTTGAGCAATGGCACGATGACGCTGCCGAGCGCCTTCAGCCGGCTGCCGCCGAGAATGCGCACTGCCTCCTCCATTTCCGGATTGATGCTGCGCATGGAGGCGCCGCAATTGGCATAGGCGATGGGCAGGAAACGGGTGGTGAAGGCCAGCACCAGGATGAGCCCGGTGCCATAGAGCGACAAGGGCGGTGCGGTATAGGCGCTGTAGAAGCTGATGGCCAGCACGATTCCCGGAATGACGAAAGGGGTCATGCAGAGCAGCGCCAGCAATCCGCCGAACGGCACCAGCCGCCGGTTGACCATGTAGGCCACGCCGAGGCCGATCGCCACGGCAAGGGTCGCCGCGCCCGCCGAGTAAAGGAAGGTGTTGCTGATGCTCTCCCGCACGTTCTGGTGCTGGAAGAAAATGTAGTAGAAATTGCCGAGCGTGAGGTTCTCCCAGGACAGGCCGCGGCCCCAGGCTTTGCTGAACGCGGCCTGGCCCAGGGCGAGATAGGGCAGCAGCACCGCCAGCGCGCAAACCAGCATGGCATAGGCGAAGAACACCCAGCGCAGCGGTCCGGCCGCGATCAGCCGGCGCGAGGCCGTCTTGCCGGTCAGCGCCACATAGCCCTTGCGCCCCAGCAGGAAGCGCTGCAGGCCCAGCAGCAGGCAGGTGAGGCCCACCAGCGGGATCGAGTATGCGGCCGCCGCCTCCACCCGCACCGGGAATTCGAAGAACTGCCAGAGCTGCAGGGTCATCACGTTGATGCGCGCCGGCAGGGCGATGATCGCCGGCGTGCCGAACAGCGCGATCGTATCCAGAAAGGTGATGATCGAGCCGGCAAGGATCGCCGGCACCACCAGCGGCAGCGTCACCTTGAAGGTGGTGCGCCACATGCCGGCGCCCAGAATATTCGCCGCATCCTCCATCTCCGAGGAGAGGAGGTCGAGCGCGTCCGACACGAACACGAAGACATAGGGGAAGGCATAGATGGCGGTCACGAATACGAGGCCGCCGAGGCTGTAGATGTCGAGAATGCCCTGGTCGCTGCCGGTCAGGTTCATCCACAGCTGGTTCAGCCAGCCGGCATTGGGTCCCGCCAGCAGGATCCAGCCGATCGCGCCGAGATAGGAGGGCGTGATGAAGGCGCCCAGGATCAGCGCCCGGATCAAGCCCTTGCCCGGCATGTCCGTGCGGGAAATCGCCCAGGCGATCGGCACCGCGAGCACGATCGCCACCAAGGTCACGCAAACCCCATAGATCAGCGAGTTCAGCAGCGCCTGCAAGGAGCGCATGCTGCCATAGGCGATTGCGTAGTTCTCCAGGGTGAAGGTGCCGAGCTCGGTGGACTGGACGCTCGACACCACCAGCCGGATGACGGGATTGGCAACCAGCACGAACAGAACGGCAATCAGCACGAGGCCGACGAGGCCGGTGGGCGACAGCAGGCGGCGCAGCAGAGAGGGAACGCCGCCGCGGGCAGCGCTGACGATGGGGCCGCCATTTCCCCCGCTGCGCGCCTCTTCCGGGTTGACCGCAACCATACCGGCACTCCGGGCCGAAAGCCTACATGCCGAACGTGTCGCGCCACTTCTCCTTGTTCTCGGGCAGCGACTTGCCGATCTGCTCCGGTGTGGGCGCGATCACCGCCACCTCGGCCAGCGACTTCGCGCCCGGCGGCGGCGGCACGTCCGGACGCAGCGACTGCTGATATCCGGCGGTGGCGATCTCCATCGCCTCCTTGCTCAGGAGGAAGTTCATGAACAGCTTCGCCGCATTGGGGCTCTTCGATCCCTTGATGACGGCAGAAGGCATGCGCACCACCACGGCACCGTCCGTGGGATAGACGACCGCGACCGGATTGCCCTTGGCCGCGCTTTGCAGCGCCGTGCCGGGATCACCCATGGCCACCACGCGCTCGCCCGAATTCAGCAGCGTTACCGCGTCGTCGATCGATCGGCCGATCTGCGGGTCCAGCGGCTTCAGGTCCTCGAAGAAGCTCCAGCCATATGTGTTGGCCATCGCCACGGTCCAGACGCCGACCATCCCGCTGTAGTTCGGATCGCCGAAGGTCACCTTGCCCTTCCATTTCGGGTCCTTGAGGTCGGGCCAGTTCTTCGGCGCTTCCGCCTCCGTCACCTTGTCCGTGTTGTAGAGGAGCGTGATCAGGCCCACCAGGGTCGTGTGGTAATAGCCATCCGGATCGATGTTCCTGAACGCCTCGACAATGTGCTTCTCGTTTTCCGGCGTGTACTGAACGAGCGCGTCCATCTGCTTCAGATGGGGAAAGTGGCTCACGTCCGTGGAGCTGAACACGTCCGCCTGGCTCTGGCCCGCCTTCAAATCGAGCAGCAGTCGCTGGAACGAGACCTGTGCGGTCGCCTTGATGCCGTTCACCGTGATGCCTGGATATTTCTTGGTGAACGCCGCGCCGATCTGCGCGGTCATGTTCTGGTCGTAATGCGCGGTGTACCAGGTGACGCTGCCCTCTTTCTTCGCCGCCTCGTAGAGCTGCGCCTCCTCGTTGCCTTGCGCGAAAGTCGCGGCGCTCGAGGCGCCGAGCGCCAAGATCACGGCGCCCACCAGCCAAGCCTTTTTCATTGTCCTCCCTCCTTCGTAGCGCCGGTCTCAAACCGGCTGCAGATCTTGAGCGCGCCCGCCAGGACGGGACTGGTCCGGTGGCAGCCGATGGCGCGTGAGGGCCGGGCGATCGAGGCCGCCAGTCAGCCCGTCAGATTCTTCATTACATAATTAAAGTCACACTCTGCGACGGATCACAAGGGGGAAAGGCGGCCCGGTGCATGCCCTCTGCCGGCCCTCTCGCCCAATCGGCCGTCTTGGGCGTTCGCAACGCAGATGGAAATCCCCGAACGGAACCGCGGGCCGGGAAGGCCGTTGTCGCAAATAGCCTTTGCAGGCCGTCTCCGGGGCGCAGATCCGATTCCCGGAAACGGCCGAGCTGTCGTGCCCGCGGGTCAAGCTGGGCACCAGAGCGCGATCCCGAACGGAAGGTCCGTGGATGCAGAGAACAAGCCGCTGGCCCTTCGGAAGAGATCAGGTTCACGCAGAGGATTAGAGCGGGATGGGGATTTGAGCCCAAGTCTTCCCGCCTAACCGTTCGGGTGCCGACCAGATCGGACCCAAGCACGCCGGGAGCTCCGCAAATGGCTCGACTGACCCTGCAGATCACAGTCGAAGGAGGAGCGAGATGAAACACCGGACCGTGGAGGAAATCAGGCCCGTCGGTATGGTGGTGGGCGAATTTGACTACCGGCGAGCAGTGCGTCGAACGCGGCTCGAGCGGCTCGCGGCGCTGCTTGAAGAGAAGAGCGGAGTGATAAAGCTGCTGTCCGGCATCGAATTCATGAGCAGACAGGAACGCCTTGCCTTGCGGGCAGACAATTCGCCGCTCGCGCTGGCATACGCGGATCCGGTCTTTCGCGCGCAGGGACTGAAGAGTGACAAGCTGGGCGACGCGATCGCCTTTTTCGAGCTCTCGCAGAGGGAGGCGCACGATCTGTTCTGCGACTGTCACTACCATTCCGTGGGTGGGATTACCGCCCAGGCGGTCGCGGACCGGGCACGCTCGATAGCGCGCCGGACCAGCCTTCGCGACGTCTGGAGCAAGCTGCGCAACGTGTTCGCCGTCCATCGCCTGGCCGCTGGACGCTGAGCGCGTGCGGCCGGTGCGCGCTGTGCCGTTCACCGGCCGATATGCCGCGACCTGACGAGTTTCGCACGAGGGCCGATGGAGCAGATTTTCGAGGCTCTCTACACCGGAGCGGGAATGCTCTGGAAGGCGCTCTGGGCCCTCGCCTTCGGCTACACGATTTCGGCCGGGATACAGGTGCTCGTCAGCCGTGAGCAGATGGGGAGGGTTCTCGGCGCACGGGGCCTGAAGCAGGCCGGGCTCGCGGGCTTCTTCGGCTTCGTCTCCTCCTCGTGTTCCTTCGCTGCCCTGGCGGCGTCCCGCTCGGTGCTGGTCAAAGGCGCGCATCCTGCCAATGCGCTCGCCTTCCTCATCGCATCGACCAACCTCGTGATCGAGCTTGGCATCGTGCTCTGGGTGCTGGTGGGCTGGCGATTCACACTGGGCAATATCCTGCTCGGCATTCTCATGCTCGCCTACGCCTACGGCATCACCAGGCTATGGTTTCCCCGACGATTGGCCGAACAAGCTCGCGCGCATGCCGAACACGCTCAGCAGCGGGAAGGCATGGAGATGGAGCACGGCATGCAGGGCAGCTTCCGGGACAAGCTGCTCTCGCTCGCCGGCTGGACGCGCATCGCGCACGCCTTCTTCATGGAATGGAAGATGGTCTGGAAGGAGATCCTGTTCGGCTTCACCGTTGCGGGCTTCATCAGCGTTTTCGTGCCGCAGGCCTTCTGGGACGCGATCTTTATCGGCGGCGAGGGCGAGCCATCCTTCTTCGCCGTCCTGGAGAACGCGCTTGTCGCCCCGGTCGTCGCCTTCTTCACCTTCATCGGCTCCATGGGCAATGTCCCGCTCGCTGCCATGCTGTGGGCCAAGGGCAATTCCTTTGGCGGCGTCATGGCCTTCCTCGGCGCGGACCTCCTTGCCGCCACGGTTGTCTGGATTCACGTCAAGTACTATGGCTGGCGCTATGCGCTCTATCTGTCGGCGGTGCTCTATATCTGCATGGTCGCCGCCGGGGTTACCGTGCACTACCTGTTTGCGCTTTTCGGCGCCCTTCCCGTGACGCGGCCCGCCGTGACCGAGATGATCCGCTTCAGCATCGACCACACCTTCTTCCTGAACCTCGCTTTCGGCACGCTCGCCGCGGTGCTCCTGTGGCTCCATATGCGCGGCCCCGCGCAGCGGCATGAGCATTCCCGCGAGGTGCATAGGCATGCGGGCGGACGGCATCATTGAAACGGGCTACCCGCCAGCGGACGACCCGCCAGCGGGTAGTCCGCCCCGGACGCGTGCATTATCTCTCATCGCAAGGAGGCCTGAAGCGGGATCGCGGGTCAAAAGATACGCCATCCCGCTTCAGGTGGCACCTACTGGACAGTGGTTGGCTGAGGTGCGTCGGCGGTCGCGCCAGACGGGGGTAGTTGCATCTCGGCAAGGCGCTCGGCGCAGAGATCCGCTGAGGCCTCCACGGGCTCATCCATGCCTGGGAGCGTAGCCCAGCCGCCTTCTTCGATGAAGCTATCCCTTTCCCAGCTGCTCGTCTCCTTGAGTGCGGCAAGCTGCGTCCGGGCGTCGGCGGCGTCCATGAAGCGGTCGACACAGACAGTAGCGGCGAGCTGAGCGCGCGCCTCTTCCGCCGCAGTATCGGCCATATCGCGTGCCGTCCCACCGGTCACCCAGCCACCCCAGCTGAAGCCGATGATCATCGTAAGCACGACGGCCGCGACACACGACCAGAACCATGCTGCCTTCGAAGGCCGATAGTTGCGCCAACGTTCTGCATAGGGGTTCGCCATTCGGAGTCCTCCCGTTCTTATTGTGAGTAGAAGGCATTTGGGAGCACGACATGCTCCATCGCCCGCCGCTCTGGCAGACCAATGCCCTGGTTAATACAGAATATTATCATAGTTTCGCCATAGTTGAACCCCGAGACCGAAAAAAATATGAAAATAGGCCGCCAAGCTCAAAAACGTAAAATTGGATGAGCAAAACGGAACTATATAGATGATGAATATTGACGTGCAAAGAAATACAGTCGGCAGAAGATCAAACATGAGTGTGTTGTGAATGATATCGGCGGATGCGCGCCGTACAAATCTCTTGTAGAGCGGGCGTCCTGCGGTTCAAGCGAATCTTTGACGGTTTTGGGAACAGATACCCGGCGGACGATTTTCTTGACCATGTCCGGCGCCAATGGCGCGACAGGTGTTTTCAGCGACGAACCGATCCACACAGGGCCTACGGTGTGACCGAAACGGTCTGACCGAACCCGCAAGGCCAGGTGCAAGGCACTGTGCGAGCAACCACAGGCAAAGGAGGCAATTGTGAAGCACTTGACGATCTCTCTGGCCCTTCTCTTCGGGCTCGCGGCACCAAGCTTCGCGCAATCGCCCGAAACGGCCGAAGGAACATTTCTCAACGGCAAGGGCGAGCGCATCGGCACCGCGACCCTCGAGCAAACGCCGAACGGCGTCCTCATTGCCGTAGACATCGAGGGCCTGCCGGCCGGAGAGCATGGCTTCCACATCCACGAGACGGGCCGCTGTGAGCCGTCGACCGGCTTCGAATCCGCGGGCGGTCACTACGCCCCACGCGGTCACCAGCACGGCTTCCAGGATGCGGAAGGCCCCCATGCAGGCGACATGCCGAACCAGTTCGTGCAGGACGACGGCGTGTTGCGCGCCGAAGTCGTGAACCGGAATGTGACGCTGCGCTCCGATACAGGAACGCTCTTCGATGAAGACGGCTCGGCGCTCGTCGTCCATGCCAAGTCCGACGATTACACCAGCCAGCCCTCCGGCAAGGCCGGCGATCGGCTCGCCTGTGCGGTCATCGAACAGTCGTGAGGCCTGACGGCCGCACGCGGGAGGGCCAGCGCCGCCCCTGTGCGGGGCCCGCCTTCCACCGACGAAGCTCGAGAGATGAAGCACTGGAAAGGAGACAGCGATGCAGACCAAGCATGTTCTTTGCGCGACAGTAGCCACCTTGAGCCTCGCGATGGCCGCTCACGGCGCGGCGGCGCAGCAGTCCAATCAGCAGACGCAGCAGCAGCAGCCGCAGGCGCAGCAACAGCAAGCCGTGGACACCGGGCAGCGCCAGGTTGCGCAACAGTGCCTGAACGATCTGCAGGCATTCAATCAGCGCATGGACCAGGACGGATACTGGCTTGTGGGCTGGGGAGCACCGGGCTACGGCGTAGCGCCGCCCGCGGCGGCCCCCGCTAACCCGCCTACGGCGGCCCAGCCCCCGGCCACGACCGGCGCCACCGGCACGACCGGCCTGACCGGGACCGCGGACACCGCAATGACCGGCGTGGGCCAGCCTTGGGTGGGCGCCGGCTGGGGCATCACCTCGGCACCCTACCAGATCAGGACCCTGCACGCGGCCACGAACGTGCTGGCCCACCGCGGCGATCAGCAGGCCTGCGCGGCGGTCCTTGCCGAGCTCCGGCAAGTCTATGACAACTATGTCAACGAGCTGAGGCAGGCCGGCGTCGAGCCAGGCGAGGTCACGTCGTGGCGTCAGCAGCGCATCATCGCCGCGCGTCCGGTGACGGAGCTGCAGACGGGCCTCATCAATTTGGCCGACATTACCGGAACCGAGGTCCGCAGTCCTCAGGACGAGCAGCTCGGGACCGTGGAGGATGTGGTGCTCGATCCTCAGTCCGGGAACATCGGCTACGTCATCCTGTCGAGCGGTGGCGTGCTGGGCATCGGCGAGGACATGGTGGCGGTGCCCTGGCGGGCGCTCAAGGCAACGCCGGGCCTGAATACGTTCGTGCTGAACGTATCCGAGCAGACCATTGAGCAGGCGCCCACGGTCGATCCCGACAGCTTTGCCGATCCGACCCTGTCCGCGCAGGATCGTCAGCGGGTCGACGAGTTCTGGCAGCAGCACATGGCCGGCTGACGCGGTCTCGATCCATGAGGTCGACCGGACCTGATGGCCGCTCGGGACGAGTCCAGAGGAGAGGCTCATGAGATTTGCGGCTGCGATTCTCTGTGCAACCATGGCCGTCGCGACCTGCCCGGCGGCGGCCCAGAACCCGCCGCCGGCCCGCGTCGACGGCGAGGTCGCCGCCCCGGTCGAGATCCTGATGGATTTCATCAACGGCGATGTGCGGTGCCTTCCGCCCCGGGCGCTGCTTCCGGCAACCGACGAGCTCGACTTGCGCGTGATCAACCGGGCGGAACGGCCGCTCATGTTCATTGCGCCGGAATTCCTGCGCGCGGCGAAGATCCTCCGCGCCAACCAGCTGGTCGAGGTGGAAGGGGGCAGCTTCCTCGTAGGAGCAAAGGGCCAGCTGCGCTTTGTCCTGCGCACGCCGAAGCCGGGCGAATATTACTATTCCTGCTATCTGCCCGGTCACAGGCCAAATCCGCAGTCGAGCGGATTTCTGGTTGTGGCAGGGACCGGCCAGTAGCCAGGCGAGCGAGCGGCCGTCTGCTCGAAGAAGGCGGGCATTCGCAGTTTTCCCGTCGCGGCGAGCCCGTTCTCCCGGTGGGCCGCGACGCCGATGCTGTTGGGAGGGTCGGGGCGACGCATTCAACAACACAGCCAGAAAGGAGGACCTACCCATGAAAGCCGATAGCGTCAGCCAAACGATCGCTGCAGCCTTCGCGATTGGGCTGCTCGGCTCTATCCCGGCCGAAGCGCAGGATCAGCAGCAAGCCCAGACGCAGCAGAATTCGGATCAGCAGCAGACGTCCCAGGGCCGGCAGACAGGCCAGGCCGGACAGGAGGCGGGCCAGAACCAGCGCCAGGCCCAGCAAGGCGATCGCCCACCGGTGCTCGTGCTCGAGGACTGGAGTTACAACCCGCTATATTCCAGCGGCTGGAGCGCCGAGCGCTTGATGGAGGCCGACGTCATCGGGACGACTGGCGACGAGATCGGCGATGTCGAGAATCTGATCGTCAGCGACAAGGGCAAGGTGCTGGGGATCATCGCCGAGGTGGGTGGCTTTCTCGACATCGGCGATACGCATCTCTTCATTCCTTGGGGTGAGGTGAGCGTCAGTCCAGATCTCGATCGCGTCACTGTGCCGGTCACCGAGGAGAATGCGGAGGACTATTCGCTCTTCAAGTGGTCGCAGTTGGAGAAGGGCCAGACCGGCCAGACCAGAGTTGTCGAGGACGACCTGCAAACCGGGCCGCGGATCTGGAAGGCCACCGAGCTCCTGAACGATGACGCCTATCTCAACGACGATATCGGATATGGCTACGTGTCGGATCTGATCTTCACGACCGATGGCAACCTGCACGCCGTCGTGGTGAGTGCCGATGCGGCGTATGGTGGCGGCTACTACGCCTATCCCTACTACGGTTACGGCTACGGCTGGGCTCCGGGTTCACCCTACTACGATCTCGGATATGACCGCGAGGAGATCGCCACGCTGGAACGGTTCGACTACGACAAGCTGAAGCCAACGGTCGACATGGAGGATGATGCGATCACCACCGGCTCCACGAGCCAATCGGGTCAGGGGGCCTCAGGGCAGGCGAACCAGAAGCAGTAAGGCGTCTGGCCCCATCACGATCCTAGGAAGCCCGCGCTTCCTGCGCGGGCTGCCCCGACGAAGGCAATCCAGCTCGATCAGCGTTTCTGCCCCATGAGGGCAACGGCCGTCTTCTTGCCTGTACCGTCGGCCGCGATCGCGAAGCCCAGATGCGTCATGTCCGGCGACAGCAGCGCGCTCTCGCGTCCCCCGTCGTTCAGCCACTGGTCAACGAAAAAGCGCACGTCGCTTGCCGTCGGCTGTGTGCCGCAGCCCCCACACGTGGCGGAAAGCGCCGACAAGGATCGCCAACCGGCCCGGCTGTCGCGGGGCAGCGCTTCGAACAGGGCGTTCCCTTGCGCGCTCTCGAGGCCGCCGGGCGCGATGGACCGGGCGGCATCGTTGAGCGGATCGCTGGACATGATCGGGGCGAGGCCGGCGTTCCGGCGCGCCCGATTGATCCGCTCGACCGCGAGGCGCGTTTGCTCTTCCGGCGCGATGGCCGTCGGCGTCTCGCCAGCCTGGAGGTTGCGGGGCATACCCGGCCCGGCGAAGGTCTGGACGGCATAGAGCCCCTGGTCCTCGTTCACGGCAATGCCGTAGCCGAATTCCGTGAGCCCGCGCCTCAAGATGTTGTGGCGGTGCTCCGGGCTTTGCATCCATCCCCGATGCAGGCGCTCGATCCTGTCCATGCTGACCGGCGGCGCGCAGTCGGCACAGCGTGCGATATTTTCCGCCGTCAGCCGCCATTTGCTGCCCCCTGCCGCCACATAGCGGTCCTGGACGGTCTCGCCCTCGGGCGAGGTATGGGCGTAATAGTTGCGCCTCAGCATGTCGTTTGCGTGGTTCTGGGCGGCTTGGTTGGCTTCGCTGCCGAGGCTGAGCGGCGGCAGCCCGTTCTCCGTCCGCGACTGGTTGACCAGCTCGAGCGCCCGCTGGCGCATTTCGTCGAGATTGCTGGGCTGGGCGGCCGCAGGTGCCGTTATGAATAGCATTGCCGCGACCAGGGTTGCGATCACCCAGCCGCCTCTCCGGCTCTCGCTCGCGCGCCGCTCGTCTCGACCCCTATGCCTTGCTGTCGACATTGCTGCTGGCCAATGCTGGTGTTCGGGCGGCCTCCACCTTGCGAGCAACGGATGTAGACGCTCGTTGTTCCCGGCGGCGTTTGTCGTCAGCCGGATGTTTTCCGATCGGGCGGGAGCGGCAAGGCCTTGCCGGCGTTCAGTTCCGAGGGGAGGGCGAAGCGATGTGGCAGAAGGTTCGAAAGCTCGCCAGGGAGACGATAGCCGGCTGGTGGTCCGATCGCGCCATGAGTCTGGGCGCAGCCATAGCGTTCTATGCTGTCTTCTCCCTCGCGCCCACGCTGCTGATGGTGATCGCGATTGCTGGCCTCGCTTTCGGGCGCGAAGCTGCCCGCGAGGCCATCGCGGATGAGCTCGGTGGCTTGATCGGCGAGGATGGCGCATCGCTCGTCCTGACCATGATGGCCGATGCGGGCGAGTTTGAAGCCGGCCTGATCGGCACGGCCGTCGGGCTCGTCACGTTCCTGCTCGTGGCCACAGGCGTCTTCGTCGAGATCCAGGACGCGCTGAACATCGTCTGGAAGGCGAAGCCGATTGCCGCAACCGGCGGCGTCTGGGCCTTTGTCCGCGGCCGTTTGCTGAGCTTTGCGTTGATCGCAAGCATCGGGTTCCTGCTGCTGGTCTCGCTGCTGGTGGATGCTGCGCTGTCCGCCGCCTCGGGCTACGTCCTCGGCGCTTTCCCAGGCGCGACAACCCTGCTGTTCGCCGTCAACTTCGTTCTCGGCTTTCTGTTTGCCGTTCTGCTGTTCGGCCTGATCTTCGCTATTCTGCCGAATACCGAGCCGACCGCCGCGGAAGTGATCCCGGGCGCCATTCTGAGCGGCGTGCTCTTCACGTTCGGCAAGTTCGCGATCGGCATCATCGTCGGCCAAAGCGGCGTGACGTCCGCCTATGGCGCCTCCGCCAGCATAATGACCATCATGCTGTGGGTATACTATTCCTCACAGATCCTGCTGCTCGGAGCGGAGTTCGGCAGAGCCTATGGCCGGAATGCCGGGTCGTCCAAATAGGGCGTGGGTGGGGAACCAACCCTTTTCCTGGGCTGTTGCAGGCCAAGTAGACACTTCCGCGCGTTCAAGCGAGCGCGGAAACATGGCTGGTGCCGCCGGCCGTCCGCACGAGGAGGTAGGGTGCCCAAAGCGGGAACCACTATGCTCGATCGCCCCTGGGCACTGATCCGCGCCGCGTTCATCGTGGGCGGAGTCGTCGTCCTTGCCGTGGTCATCTGGCAGCTCCTCGGCGTGATCCTGCTCTTCTTCGGCGCCATCGTGATCGCGACGGTGCTGAGGAGCCTCGCGCGGCTGATCGAACGGATCTTGCCGCTGTCGAGCCAGTGGTCGCTCGCGCTGGCCTGCATCCTCATACTGGCCCTCGTCGCCGGGTTCTCGGTTGTGCTCGGCGCCCAGCTGTCTGGCCAGATCTCGAACCTGCTGCAGCAGCTCCCGCAACAGATCTCGGCCCTGGGCGATCGGCTGGGGATCAGCAGCCTGCAGGACATGCTCGCTGAACAGGCCCAGAGCTTCGCGGGCCGTGGCAATGTGGTTCAGAACATCGCGGGCTACACCTCGGGCGTGCTCGGGGCTGCTGCCAACCTCATCCTGGTGGTCGTCGGCGGGGTCTACTTGGCGGCGCGTCCGAATTTCTATTTCAATGGCTGCCTTCGGATCTTTCCCGCCTCGATCAGAGGCACGGTCTCCAGGACGGCCGAGAATGCCGGGCAGGCCCTGCGGCTTTGGCTTCTCGGCCAGCTCCTGTCCATGCTGCTGGTCGGCATTCTCATCACGGCTGGCCTTTCCTTCATCGGCATCCCCTCGGCGCTCGCCCTCGGTGTTCTCGCCGGCCTCGCCGAATTCGTCCCCATCGTCGGTCCGATCCTCGGCGCCGTGCCCGCCTTGCTTCTGGCGCTGGCACAAGGCGGGAATGCGTTTCTATGGACGCTCGGGCTCTATCTCCTCGTCCAGCAGGTCGAGAGCAACCTCATCATGCCGCTCGTCCAGCGCTGGACGGTGGATCTCCCGCCGGTGCTCACCCTGTTCGCCTTGCTGGCGCTCGGGGTGCTCCTTGGGCCTGTCGGCGTCCTCCTGGCGACGCCGCTGACCGTCGTTTTGTATGTCGCCGTCAAGCAGCTCTATATTCGCAACCTGCTGCATGAGCCCGTGGACGTTCCCGGCGAGAACAGCGGGGCCTGATCTGGCCGGCGCGGCGCGGCGGAAGGGCCCCGGCGGCGCCCGCGGGCGCTCAGCTGGCGCCGCGCGCCGCTATGCGCCAGGCAG
>NZ_SZZM01000005.1:300000-404536 GCF_005281615.1 Rhodoligotrophos defluvii
TGGCGAAGCGGGGGTGAAGATTGGCTTCGACCGGTTCGAGGCGGTGACCGCCGAGACACGCCGCTTTGAGCCTGACCCGCAGAACGAGCAGGACGCACGCAGCTTCCTCGAGCGATACATTCCGGGCAGCGTGGGTCCGGTGATCTATAGCAAGACCTGCATCATGACCCTGACGCCGGCCAGGGAGTTCGTGATCGACCGGGTGCCGGGCCACGAGAACTGCTTCGTGGCGATCGGGGCGGGCCACGCTTTCAAGTTCGCCTCCGTCATCGGGCAGGTGCTCAGCGAGCTCGCGCTGGACGGCGAAACCGAAAAGGTGGTCGCGCCATTTGCCATCGACCGTCCGGCGCTCACTGCCCCGCATCCGGTGACCACTTGGCCCACGCGCTATCCGCCCACGGCAGCGCAAGAATGCGGTTCCAAATAGTAGAAATGTGATGTAGCCTTTTGCTTGCGATCAGGCGGAGGCTGCATCGCCCGGTCGGGTGGGGACCGGTTCTCAAACAGACAAGGCCGGGAAAATCGGCCGACGAGGAGGGTTGATCATGTCCGAGTTGAGCTTCACGAAAGTTTCACGTCGTAAATTCCTTGGCACGACCGCGCTTGCAGTCGCGGCAAGCCAGATAGGCTCGCTTCCCTTCGCGCCTCAGGCCAGGGCCCAAAGCAAGACGCTGCGGATTGCCGCCGGCGAGGCGGATGGGCCGAGCGGCACGCTGGACCCGGCGCTCAGCGTGTCCGACCCGGATGCCGCGCGCATCGCGCTCGTACTGGAGCGGCTGGTGGTGCTCGACGATACATTTGCGCCGCAGCCGCAGCTTGCGGAAAGCTGGTCGTCGAATGACAGCGCCAGCGAGTGGACCTTCAAGCTGCGTCCCGGCGTGACCTTCCACAACGGCAGCAAGCTCACCGCCGAGGACGTGGTCTATACCTACAAGCGCCTGCTGGACCCCAAGACCGCTTCGCCCGGTGCGCCATCGCTCAAGGTCATCGACCCCAATGGCATCACCGCGGCGGACGAGCTGACCGTCACCTTCAAGCTGCCGAGCGCTGTGGTCGAGTTTCCGTCGCTGCTGGCCAACCGCTTCGGCTATATCGTCAGCAAGGACCAGCCGGCGGAGGAGCTGCGCACCAAGGCAGCGGGCACCGGTCCCTTCAAGGTGCAGAAATTCGTGCCCGGCGAGGAGCCCAGCGTTTTCGTGAAGAACGAGAACTACTGGCGCCAGGGCCTGCCCAAGGTGGATGCGGTGGAGCTGCGGGCGATCCCCGAGGAATCAGCGCGGGTGGCAGCAATCGCGTCAGGCCAGATCGACCTCGTATGGGATTTGCCGCGCACGGGCCTCAAGACGCTCGAAGACAACAAGGACGTCAATGTCGTGTCGGTCAGGTCGCCCTTCGTCATGACCATGAGCGCCTGGTGCGACACGCCGCCCTTCGACGATGCGAAGGTACGCGAGGCCATGAAATACGCGGTCGACCGCGAGAAGATGCTGAAGCTGGTGCTCGGCGGGCGCGGCAATATGGGCGACGACAATCCGGTAGCGCCATGGGTGAAATATGCGCTCAAGACCGAGCCGCGCGCCTATGACCCGCAGAAGGCCAAGCAGCTGCTGGCGGAAGCGGGCCATCCCGACGGGATAGACATCGAGCTCTATACCTCGGACACGACACCCGGCTTTATCGAGATGGCGACGCTTTACAAGGCGAGCGCTGAGCCCGCAGGCATCCGGGTGAATCTCGTTCGCGCGCCGGCCAATGACTACTGGAGCAACACTTGGCTCAAGCAGCCCTTCGTCTGCTCTTCATGGGCGGGGCGGGATGCGGATGACGCACTGTCGGTCGCCTATCTATCCGATGCGGAATGGAACGAGACCCATTGGCGCCGGCCGGAGTTCGACAATCTCATCAAGCAGGCGCGGCAGACCTTGGACGAGGCCAAGCGCACCGAGTTCTATCAGCAGGCGCAGCGCATGGTGCGGGAGGACGGCGGGGCGCTCATCTCCATGTTCCCCGACGCGATCGGCGCCACCCGCGCCAATGTGACCGGCTGGAAGCTCCATCCGCAGCAGTACTCGAAGGATTTCTCGCAGGTCGAGTTCACGAGCTGAGGTGAGATGGCGCGACTGCTCCTGATCCGGACGCTGACGGCACTGCTCAGTCTATTGGTCGTGTCGTTCGTCATCTTCTGGTGCGTGGAGTGGCTGCCCGGCGACACCGCAACGCGTATTCTGGGGCGGAATGCCACCCAATCCGCCCTGGCGCAGCTGCGCCAAGAGCTCAACCTGGATCAGCCGCCCATGGTCCGGTATTGGACTTGGCTCTCCTCGTTCGTTATTGGCGATTTCGGGACATCGCTGACCGCCGGGCGTCCAGTGGTGGACTATATCTGGCAGCGCGCCGTCAACACGCTGACGCTGACCGGCTTTGCGCTGGCGCTCTACTTCCCCTTGAGCATCGCCCTTGGCGTGATCACGGCGATGAAGCGCGGCACCAAGGTCGACAATGTGCTCTCGGTGCTGGTGCTGGTCGGCATGTGTCTGCCTGAATTCGTGGTCGGCATCTTGCTGATCTCGGTCTTCGCAGTGGGCCTGGGCTGGTTCCCGCCGCTCGCCCTGGTCGATCAGGCGAGAAGCTTCGGCGAGCTGGTGCAGCTGCTCACCCTGCCGACGCTCACCCTGGTCGCGGCCATGACGGCCTATGCGGTGCGCATGATGCGCGAAAGCCTGATCGAGGTGCTCGAGTCGAACTATGTGACCATGGCGCGGCTCAGAGGCCTGTCGCCGGCGCGGGTCATCCTGATGCATGCGCTGCCCAATGCGCTGGGGCCGGCGCTCAATATCACCACCATGAACATCGCCTGGCTGATCGGCGGTGTCGTGCTGGTCGAGGCGGTGTTCGATTTCCCGGGGCTCGGCCGGCTGATGGTGGATGCGATCAGCCTCAAGGACATTCCGGTGATCCAGACGGTGGCCATGCTGATGACGGCCGTCTACATCCTCAGCAACCTGGCGGCTGACCTGCTCGCCATGGTGTTCAATCCGAAGCTGCGCTGATGGCTGCGACCGACACGCTCGAACGGATCGGACCCGCGCGGCGAGTGAGCGCCGACATATTGGCGCGGCTCACGCCGACCGGCTGGATCGGGCTGGTGGTGATCGCGCTCTATGTGCTGGTGGCGGTGACCGCGCCCCTATGGGCGCCCTATCCGGCGGATGCGGTGCTCACGGGCGAGCCGTTCGCCCGCCCGAGCCTCGCCCATCTCTTGGGCACGGATGGCCTGGGCCGCGATGTCTTCAGCCGGGTGGTGCTCGGCTCGACGGCGGTCTTGAGCATGATGTTTGCCGCAACCAGCCTGGCGGTCGCGGCCGGCAGCCTGATCGGCATCGCGCTCGGCTATCTCAGGGGCTGGCTGGACGAGGCGGTGACGCGGCTCATCGACATCGTCATCAGCATTCCCCCGCTCATCTTCGGGCTGCTGGTCATCACGGCGCTCAGCAATTCGCCGCTTCATGTGGTTCTGGTGGTGGCCTTCCTGTTTACGCCGCGCGTGGTGCGGGTGGTGCGCGCCGCCACCTTCTCGATCGCCACCCAGGATTATATCGCCGCCGCCCAGGCGCGCGGGGAATCGATCTGGGCGATCTGTACGCGCGAGATCCTGCCCAATGTGGCCGGCACCATCCTGGTCGAGTTCGCCATCCGCAGCGGCTTCGTGATCATCTTCATCGGCAGCCTGGGCTTCCTGGGGTTCGGCGCGCCGCCGCCCACGCCGGAATGGGGGCTGATGATCAATGAAGGCCGCAGCGACATGAGCATGTCGCTGTGGCCAGTGCTGTCGCCCGCCATCGCCATGGCGATCCTGGTGGTGGCCATCAACCTGTTCACCGACAATCTCGCCCGGATCCTGGCGCGCGATGCTCCTGTTGCAAGGAGCGGCGCATGAGCAGCCCGGTCTTGAGCGTCGAGGGACTGACGGTCGATTTCTGGAACGGGACCGGCTGGACCGAGGTGGTGCGCGACGTTTCCTTCGCGCTGTTTCCGGGCGAAACCCTGGGGGTCGCGGGCGAGTCCGGCTGCGGCAAGTCTACGGTTGCCTATGCGCTCATGGGCGAAACCCGCCGTGGCAGCCGGATCCGTGCGGGCCGGGTGCTGCTTGGCGGCGAGGATCTGCTCGCCCTGCCGCCGAAGCAGCTGCAGGCGGTGCGTGGCAAGCGGGTGAGCCTCGTGCCGCAAAACCCGGTTGCCAATCTCACGCCGTCCATGTCGGTGGGCCGCCAGCTTGCGGAGACGATGGCCGCTCACGGCGTCGGGGCGGATGGCACGATGCGGACGCGGCTGGTGGAACTGCTGGAGGCGGTGGGGCTGCCGGATCCGGCCTCGGCCCTGTCGCGCTATCCCCATCAGTTTTCCGGGGGGCAGCAGCAACGCATCATGATTGCCATGGCGCTGGCCTGCCGGCCCGAGCTCATCGTGCTGGACGAGCCGACCACCGGCCTCGACGTCACCACCCAGAACCGCATCCTGGCGCTGTTCTCCCATCTGCGCGCCGAAACGGGCGTGGCCCTGCTCTATGTGAGCCATGATCTCGCAGCCCTCTCGCAGATCAGCGACCGGATCGCGGTGATGTATGCGGGCGAGATGGTGGAGGTGGGGGCGACGTCCGACATCTTCGCGCGGCCGCTGCACCCCTATACCAAGGGGCTCATCGCCTCGGTGCCGCGCCTCGACGCACCCGATGCCAAAGATATACGGCTCACCGGCTCATTGCGGCGGGCGGAGCTGCCGGAAGGGTGCCGCTTCTCGCCCCGCTGTCCCTTCGCCATCGACAGCTGCTGGCCCACCCGCCAGGTTCTGAGCCCGGTGCACGGCTTGCGTCGCAGGGTTGCCTGCCAGCTCTGGCCGCAGATCGAGGCCGGCCATGGCTGACCGGCCTTTGCTCGAGGTGCGCAATCTCACGCTCATTTACGGGGGCAGGAGCTGGTTTGGGCTCAAGCCGCGGCGCCCGGCGGTGTGGGCGGCGGACGACGTCTCGTTCCAGGTGGCGCGTGGGCGGACCTTTGCCCTGGTGGGCGAAAGCGGCAGCGGCAAGTCCACCATCGCCCGTGCGGTGGCAGGGCTGCTTACGCCGAATGCCGGCTCCATTCTGTTCGAGGGTGGCGATGTGACGGGCTCGGTGCGGGCGCGGCCCAAGGAGGTCAAGCGCCGGCTGCAGATCGTTTTCCAGAACCCGGACGCCTCGCTCAACCCGCGCCATTCCGTGCGCTATCTGCTGGGCCGGCCGATCGCCATGTATGCGCGTCTGGCCGGGGTTGAACGCGATGCGCGGGTGCGGGAGCTGCTCGCGAGCGTGCAGCTCGACCCCGGCTATGTCAATCGCCGCAGCCGCGAGCTGAGCGGCGGCGAAGGCCAGCGGGTGGCGATCGCCAGGGCGCTCGCCGCGGAGCCCAGCCTGATCATCTGCGACGAGATCCTGTCAGCACTCGACGTCTCCGTGCAGGCGGGGGTGATCGACCTCCTCCGGCAGCTGCAGCGCGACCGCGACCTGGCTTATCTCTTCATTTCACACGACCTCGCGGTGGTGCGTTGGCTCGCCCATGACGTGGGCGTGCTCTATCGCGGGCGATTCTGCGAGGTGGGGCGGGTGGAAGCGGTGTTCCGTCCGCCTTACCATCCCTATACGGAGATGCTGCTCGCCGCCGTGCCGCGCATCGGCCGTCCCATTGCCGAGGCAGCGACACAGGTGTCTGCGCCGGCGCCGAGCAGCCGGGCCGGCTGCGTCTTCGCTCATCGCTGCCCGCGCAAGCTCGGTTCCATCTGTGACACGCAGCAGCCGCCGGCCCGCACCGGCCCGGCCGGGAAGGTGGTCCACTGCCATATCCCGCTTGCCGAGCTGGCCAAGGCGCAGGCCGACCTCGTCGACATCCCAGCTTCCGCGTCGCGTACACCCCTTCGGAGTTCCGCATGAAGATGAGAGAGGCCAACAATCTTGCCCGCACGGAATTTGCGAGCGTAACCGGCGTGCCGCCCTATCTCGACATTGGCATCAGGGCGCGCAGCGGCCTCAAGCGCACGGCCTTCTTCCCGACCATCAGCCGGTTCGCCACCGACTACAAGCTGCACAATACCTATCTCAAGCCCGATTTCCTCACCGACCCGATGGAGGAGTACTGGGCCCTGCGCAAGGTATGCGGCCTGTGGGACGTGACCGGGGAAGAGGTGATCGAGATTTCCGGCCCCGATGCGCTGGCGCTGCTCAACGACCTCATCCCACGAGACGTTTCGCGCATGGCCGACGGCCAATGCTACTACTGCGTGATGTGCTACGACTATGGCGGTATCGTCGAGGACGCGGTGCTGATCCGTTTCTCGCAAGACCGCTTCTGGTGGGTCGGGGGGCCCGGCGGCTCGGAGCAGTGGCTCTATGCCAATGCGCTCGGCCGCAACGTGACGGTGCAGAGCTTTCTCGACCGCATTCATGTGGCAAGTCTGCAGGGGCCGAAATCGCGGGAACTGCTGCAGGACGTGTGCGACGGCGATGTCACCGGGCTGCCGTTCTACGGCATGATCGAGGCGAAGGTCTGCGGCGTGCCGGTGGTGATCTCGCGCACGGGCTACACGGCGGAGCTCGGCTACGACATCTACGTGGATATCGAGCGGGCACCGGGCCTGTTCGAGGATCTGTGGACGATGGTGCGCCAGGCGGGAGGACTGCTCTGCGGCAGCCGCGCCATGAACATCCGACGCATCGAGGCCTCCATCCTCAACTATGGCCATGACTTCGACTGGCAGCACACGCCGATCGAGGTGGGCCTCAGCTGGATGATCAGCGAAAAGAAGGATTATCGGGCTAAATCAGCGCTTCTGAAGGCGAAAGCGGAAGGACCGTCCCGCCGGCTGGCCGGCCTGCAGTTCCCGGGCGACGAGGTGCCGCTCACTGGCGACCGCGTGCGCTATGACGGGCGCGATGTGGGCGTGGTGACCTCGGCCATCGGCTCGCCCTCGCTGGGCTATCCCATCGCCATCGCCTTTCTCGACAGTCGGGCGGTGATGCTGGGCACCCCGCTCACGGTCGATGCTGGTGGGCACGCCCTTGAAGCCAAGGTGGTGCCCATGCCGTTCTTGGACCCCGAGCGCAAATTGCTGAAGGCCTAATGTGAAACGGTTCGCTGGCAAGACGGCTATAGTGACGGGCGGGGCAGGGGGCATTGGTGCCGCCTGCGTGCACCGCCTGCTCCAGGAAGGAGCGCGGGTGTTCGCGCTCGATGTGAACCCGCAGGCGCTCGCAGCCTTGGCGGAAGCGGTTGGACCGCTAGCGGCAGGGCCCGGGGAAGCGCTCACCACGATAGAAGTGGACGTGACGCAGGAAGCATCGCTCACGGCGGCCTTCGCCAGAGTGGCTCAGGCAAGCCCGGGGCTCGATGTGCTGATGGCCGTGGCCGGCGGCAGCCAGGAGGGGCTCATCTCGGAGCTTGACACCTCCGTCTGGGATCGGCTGTTTGTATTGAACGTTCGTTCGACAGCGATTTCCTGCCGGCTCGCCGTACGGCGCATGGCAGAGCGCGGCAGCGGCAGCATCGTGACCATGGCTTCGATTTCGGGTCTGAGAGGCGATCCGGGCTGGGCGGCTTACAACTCCGCCAAGGCCGCCATCATCAACTTCACCCAGTCCCTGGCCTGGGAAGTGGGACGGCTCGGGATAAGGGCGAATTCGGTTTCGCCCGGTCCGATCGCCAGTCCTCGGATGATCGCGAGCCTCGGCAACGCGGACACCATGACGGCGCGCTACAACAGGGCCTGCGCCATCGGCCGCATGGGCCGGCCGGAGGAGGTCGCTGCGGCCATGGCCTTTCTTGCATCCGACGAGGCTTCGTTCATCACAGGCGCCAATCTGGTCATCGACGGCGGCTTGACCGCACGGACGGGACAGCCGGTCTCGTTCGATGATGCTGGCGGATAACAGAGGTAAGACCGCATGGAAACCACCGTGGTCAAGGCATTGCGCGTGCTGGAGATGCTTGCGCTCGAGGGCGAGCCCGCCACGCTCACCAGCATCGCCCAGCGCTGCGGCATCACCAAGAGCAATGCGCACCGGCTGCTCAAGACCCTGGAGGAATGCCGATATGTGCGCCAGGATCTCCAGAGCAAGACCTACGAACCCACGCTGCGCCTGTGGGAGTTGGGCATGGGCATCTTCGACAGGCTCGATCTTCGCAGCGCCGCCGCCCGGCATCTCATCACGCTGGCCCGTACCGCCAACGAATCCGTGCATTTGTCAGTGCTGGACGGCAGCGAGGTCATCTATGTGGACAAGGTGGACAGCACGCACGCCGTGCGCGCCTATATCCGTATCGGCGACCGGGCCCCGGCCTATTGCACCGCCACCGGGCGAGCGATGCTGGCCTTCATGCCGGAGGAGCAGGTTTTCGCGACCTTGCGCGACCTCAAGAAATACACGCCGAACACCATCGCCAATGCTGCTGCCCTCAAGGCTGAATTCGCCGCTATTCGCGAGCGGGGCTACTCCATCACCCATGGGGAGTGGCAGCCCGGGGTGTTCGGCATAGCCGCGCCGGTGCGGGGGGCCACGGGCGCGATCGTCGCCGGGCTTGGCATTGCTGGTCCGGAAGAGCGGATGATGCGGGGCGACGTCGAGAAGATGATCAAGGCCACCTTGACGGCGGCCAGCGCCATATCCAGCGGCCTTGGCCTGTCGGGCGAAGGGGCTCTGGTCGCGCCCATGCCGCAGATCGAGAAGCTTGCGCCGAAGGCGCCAGTGCCGAGGGCGCCCGCCAAAAAATCGCTGAAGAGCGCCAGCTGACCCCACGGGAACAGGAGCATTCCATGGCCAACGAAGACTTCGGGCGCAACCGCCCGCTGGGTTTCTCGACGCGCGCGATCCACCTGGGCTATGACCCCAGCACCGCCCAGGGCGCCCTGACGCCGCCGATCTACCTCACCTCGACCTATGCCTTCGAGAGCGCCGAGGACGGCGCGGCTTTGTTCCGGGGCGAGAAACAAGGCTATATCTATGGCCGCACGAAGAACCCCACCCAGACCCTGCTGGAGCAGCGGCTGGCGAGCCTCGAAGGCGGGGAGGCGGGGCTGGTGGTCTCCTCCGGTATCGGGGCGATTACCGCGACGTGCTGGACCCTGCTCTCCGCGGGCGATGAGGTGGTGTTCGACCAGACCCTCTATGGCAGCACCTATGCCTTCCTGACCAAGGGCCTGCAGCGCTTCGGCGTGAAAGCCGTGCCAGCCGACATGACCAATCTCGCCATGGTCGAGGAGGCGCTGACGCCGAACACGAAAATCGTGTTCTTCGAAAGCCCGGCCAATCCGAACCTCCGCGTCATCGACATCGCCAAGGTGGCCGAGATCGCCCATGGGCGGAAGGCGCTCGTCATGGTGGACAACACCTTCTGCTCGCCGGCGCTACAGAACCCGCTGGCTTTCGGCGCCGACCTGGTGGTGCATTCGGCCACGAAGTTCCTGGGTGGTCATGGCGACCTGCTGGGCGGCGCGGTGATCGGCCGAGCGGAGCTGATCAACCAGATCCGCGGCGTGGGCCTGCGCTGGCTCACGGGCGCGACCATCTCGCCGATCAACGCCTTCCTCATCCTGCGCGGCCTCAAGACCCTGGAGATCCGCATGCAGCGCCACTCTCAGTCGGCACGGGCGGTGGCGGAGCTTCTCGCGTCCCATCCGGCGGTGGCGACCATCTCCTATCCCGGTCTTGCCGATTTCCCGTACAAAGAGATCGCCGCGCGGCAGATGCGTGATACCGGCGGGCTTATCGCGCTGGAGCTCAAGGGCGGCCACGATGCCGGCCTCAAGCTCATGAATCGGCTGAAGCTCATCACCCGCGCCGTGAGCCTGGGGGATGCGGAGACGTTGATCCAGCACCCGGCCAGCATGACGCACGCGGCCTATCCGCCGGAGGAGCGGACCAAGCACGGCATCAGCGAAGGGCTGGTGCGCATGTCGGTCGGCCTTGAAAACGTCGACGACATTCTTGATGACCTGACCCAGGCGCTCGACGGTGTTCGGTAGGGCTCAGCCGGACGCCAGGGCGCGCGTGAATTCGTCGCGCAAGGCATCTTCCCGGTCGAGATAGCGTGGCGAGAAATGCATCGGGACTGCCACGCGGACATTGGCCCTGCGCGCGATGGACCCGGCCTGGGCGGCGGTCAGGTGCTTTCTGGCGGCGGCAAGCGCCCGGTCCTCTTCGAGGAACACCGCCTCGATGAACAGCTGGTCGGCATTGCGGGCGAACGCGACCAGCTTCTCCACATTGGCTTCCGTGTGGGCAAGGTCGGTCGCGTAGACAATCCGCTGGCCGGGCGCGGTCTTGAGCGCTCCGGCGCCCACAAGCTCATCCGTCGAGACGGTCAAGCCGGGTGCCGGAGTGAAGCGAGCCGGTCCTCCCCCGGCGCGCACCGCGCGCTTGGCCGCGGTGAGCCAAGGGCCCACCGGCAGGCCGAGCTCGTCCAGCCGCGCCTTGTGCACGTTGACGCGCAGCTTTTCCTGCATGGCAAAGGCGAGGCAGGGAATGCCGTGGTCGAGCAGCAGGCCTTCCACCTGGAATTCCGGATGATCCAGCAGCACCGGGCCCATTGCCTGTGGCGGTGCGACTTCACGCCGTCTGAAGGCCTCGCGCGCTCGGAACAGGCTGGCATGGGTGAACCCGTCAGGACCCCAGTCAGCGGCGGCGAGCGCGAAGTCGTGGGAGTCCTCGCCCAGCAGGTTCCAGCTATAGGCTTTGAGCTTGGCCTCGACGGCGTCGGTAACGCCGGGCGGGCCGATCAGGTCGACCCGCATGTCGCGATAGAGGCACAGGCGCAGCAGCTGGTCGAAGCCGGCGAAATGGTCCATGTGCCGGTGCGTGACGAACACATGGCTCACCCGGAGAAGCTCGCGCGAGGAGAGCGGGGCAAGATCGCCGATGTCGAACAGGAGCGCACGCCGGCCGAAGCGGAGGTCGAGATAGAGCGTCACGTCGGAAAACGGGTCGTTCACCAGGCGTGGCTGAAACAGGGGCGTGGTCACGTCCGCGCGGCCTCGTGCAAGAGCTGCCCCACTTAATCGGAGACCGTGGCAAAGCTCAAGCTTGGCACCACGCCAGCGGACCGGAGGCCCGCTCACCCTGTCAGACCAAGTCGATGATCAGGTTGAGGGATTCATCCACCCTGACTCGCGCGCCGGGCCCGATGACACAGGTGGATTCCCGCTCCTCGACCAGGGCCGGACCGGTAAAGGCGCAGCCGCTGGGCAGTCGGTAGCGGTCATAAACGGGACAATCGAGCCAGCCGTGATCCTCGAACTTGACCTTGCGCGTACCCCGCTTGGCCCGGCCGAGGTCTGCGGCGGCTTTACCCTCGCCGGCGCCGATCTTTATCTTGCTGCCAGGCGCGGCCAATGACAGGCGCCAGTTCAGCACCTCGATGGGACTGTCCTCGATGATACGGCCGAACTGGGCGCGGTAGCTCTCGAAGAAGCTCGCGCGGATCACGTCCAGATCCCGCTCGGAGAGCACAAGGGAGGGCAGGGGCACCGGGATCTCGAAGCCCTGGCCCTTGTGGCGCATCTCGGCCGTGGGCTTGAAGGTGATGCGCTCGGGGTCGGCGCCCGCTTCCGACAGCAGGCGCACGCCTTCCGCCCGCATCTCCTCGAACAGCGCATTGATCGCCTGCCAATCAACGGCATCCAGTCGCGACATCTTGGTGCGGACCATGTCGGTGGCCGGGGGCGCGACCAGGAAGCCCAAGGCGGAGGCCACGCCTGCGCCCATGGGCACTACCATCCTGCCGACCTTGAGCAGGCGGGCCAGGTTGAACGCATGCACCGGACCCGCGCCACCGAAGGCAATGAGCGTGTATTTGCGCGGGTCCTTGCCCTTTTCGGCGAGATGCGTGCGGGTTGCGGCGGCCATGGTCTCGTCGATGATCCGCTGCACGCCGAGGGCCGCCTCGTCCACCTCCAGCCGCGTGGCTTCGGAGATCTTGTCGGCAAAGGCCCGGCGCACGCCGTCCATGTCCAGCCGCAATTCGCCGCCCAGGAAATATCCGGGGTCGAGCCGGCCGAGCACCAGGTCGGCATCGGTCACGGTCGGCTGGTCGCCGCCACGCCCGTAACATACCGGGCCGGGCACTGAGCCCGCGCTGCGCGGCCCCACCTTGAGCAAGCCGGAGGCCGGGTCGACCCGGGCGAGGCTGCCGCCGCCCGCGCCGATCTCGATCATGTCGACCACCGAGACCTTGAGCGGCAAGCCCGATCCCTTCTGGAAACGCTTCACCCGCCCAGCCTCGAAATCGAACTTGTGGTCGGGCTGGCCGTCTTCGATGAGGCAGATCTTCGCCGTGGTGCCGCCCATGTCGAACGAGATGACCCGGTCGAGGCCGGCGAGCTTGGCGATGAACGACGCCGCCATGGCGCCGGCGGCGGGTCCGGACTCGATCAGCCGGATGGGATAGGCCTTGGCCTCGCGCAGGGTGGTGATGCCGCCACTCGACAGCATGATGTAGAGGCGGCCGGTGAAGCCTATTCGCTCGAGATCCGCTTCGAGCTTGTCGAGATAGCGGTGCATGAGCGGCTGCACATAGGCATTGGCGCAGGCCGTGGTGGTGCGCTCATATTCCCGGATCTCCGGTGCGACCTCCGATGAGAGCGACAGGGGCAGCCGGGGATAGAGCGACCTGATCACCCGCGCCGCCTTCTGCTCGTGCTGCGCGGAGCGATAGGCATGCATGAAGGAGACGGCCAGCGCTTCGGCGCCATGTTCTTCCACCAGCCGGCGGGCCGCCTTGGCAACGCCCTCCTCGTCCAACCCCACCAGCACTTCGCCTTCGGGCGTGATCCGCTCGGCCACTTCGAGCCGGCGGGCGCGGGGAACCAGAACAGGGGGTGTCTCGAGGAACAGGTCATAGAGATCATAGCGGGTCTCGCGGCCGATCTCGATCGTATCCCTGAACCCTTCGGTGGTAATGAGCCCGACCGTCGCGCCGGTCCGCTCAATGATCGTGTTGGTCACCAGGGTGGTACCGTGCACGATACTGTGCAGGTCTGCCGGGGTGAGGTCCGCTTCCGCCAGAATGCGCTCGATGCCGCTGATGATGGCGATGCTCGGATCCTGCGGGGTAGTCAGGAGCTTGCCCGTCTGGGTGATGCGGCGGGCGCTGTCATAGAGCACGAGATCGGTGAAGGTCCCGCCGACATCCACGCCGATGCGTGCGGTGCGCGATGCAGAGGCCATGGGTCTTACTCCAGTCCGTAAACCAGCCGGGCGGCTTCCTCGGAGACGTAGCCATTGGCGACGTCCGACCGCACGGCTTCGCGGTCGCGGGTCTTGGGGTCGCCATAGCCCCCGCCGCCCGCATAGAGCAGCTCTACGCGCCGGCCCGGCGCGATGATGCTGCGCGACTTCGGATGTGGCTTGGTGCCGTCCTCCAAGGTGATGGAGGAGGGGGCGCCGCTCTCACCGCCGAGAATGCCGAGGGCGGGATGCTTGTGCCGGTCCGACAGCAGCGAGAGCCGGGCGGGCGTCTCCGTGCGCAGCTCGATCTCGACCTCCTGGCCAAGGCCGCCGCGCTGCTTGCCTGCGCCGCCGCTGTCGGTGCGCAACCGTTTCTTCCACACCAGCAGCGGCGCCACGCTTTCATAAGCCTCGATACTGCCCGCGCCGACATTGGTGGGAAATGCGGTGGTCGAGAGGCCGTCCCGGAAGGGGCCGGCGCCCATGCCGCCGCTGGCGAACAGCACCTGGGAAAAGGGCGAGCCGTCGCGGTCGGTCCCGCTGAACAGCGCCCGCATGGTCGGGGCGCCCCCGGAATCGGCGATGATCTTGTCCGGCAGCACCCCGCTCAGCGCCTGATAAATCACGCCGGCAAGGAGATGACCGGTCAGCTGCCGCGCGCTGCAGGGCGCGGGAAAGACCGGGTTGAGGATCGACCGCTCCGGGGCGGTCACGGTGATCGCCCGGTATGAGCCCTCATTGCGCGGCGTCAACGGGTCGAGCGCGCATTTGATGGGATAGACCGAATAGGCATGGGTGTAGTTGAGCACGCAATTGATGCCGCGGTTGAGCTGCTTCGAGGTGCCGGCATAATCGATATGCATCCGCTCGCCGGAAACGGTGACGGCACAGACGATCTCCGTCCGGTCATCGTCGAAGCCGTCGGCCAGCAGGGTGGCGCGATAGACGCCGTCGGGCACCTCGGCGATCGCCCGCCGCATGGCCTGATCGGCGCTGGCATGCAGCACGCAGGACAGGGACTGAAGGTCCTCGAGCCCCGTATCCTCCAGGAACTCGACCACCCGGCGCACCGCCACGTCATTGGCGACCACCTGGGCTTCGAGGTCGCCGAGCACCTGGCGCGGCACGCGCACATTGCCGAGCAGGGTATCGACCAGCGTGTCGTTCCATTCGCCGGCCCGCAAAAGCCGGCTCGGCAGGATGCGGATGCCCTCCTCGAAGATCTCATGGCAGTCGGCGGCCCAGAGGGAGCCGCCCACATCAGGGGAGTGGGCGATCGATCCGGTAAAGCCGACCAGGGCGTTCCGGTAGAAGATCGGCGACACCACGGTGAAGTCGGGCAGATGGCCGGTGGCCAGCCACGGGTCGTTGGTGATGACAACGTCGCCCGGCCGCCAGGTGTCCGCGGGATATTTCGCGAGGAAGGCCTTCGTCGTGCGCGGCAAGATGCAGGAGAACGAGGCAATGCCGCCGGTGTTCTCGCAGATGCTGTCGCCGTTGCGGTCCATGATGACCGTGGCGTAGTCGTTCGACTCGCGAACGATGGTCGAGAACGCCGTTCTGACCAGACTGGTGGCCGCCTCGTCGGCGATCGAGATCAGCCTGCTCCAGAAGATTTCCAGGGAAATGAGGTCGAAGGTGTCGGTCGCGCGTTCCAACATGGAAGCCTCTCCATCCCTTGCGCTGATCCGGGCGGCCGTTCATTACCGCCGCCGCATGACCCGAGATTGAGGCTTTCGAGCGATACTGTATAATACTTGTTTCGACGCGTTTGATACGTTTTGCGAATGGAACTATCAAGAACCGTCGAGCCTGGCAGGGATCTGCGGGTCGCCTGAGCGCCGAGGGCTGCTTCAACCACGCTGGCTTTGTGATGCCGGTCGAATCTTCATCACTGAGCGTCGTAAGAATGCTCGTGCATTTCCGCGCGGAGGATGAGCTTGGAGCGGTTCAGCTCGGCCGCGTGCCGACGGATTCAGAGGACGACCATGGCTCTCCCCTCCCATGTGAAATATGTGGTCATCGGCGCTGGCATCCACGGCCTGAGCTCCGCCTGGCATCTTGCGCAAACTTTGCGACGGCAAGGGCGTGGCGGCGGCAGGGATGTGCTGGTCATCGACAAGACTGCGATCGGCGCCGGCGCCTCGGGTATCGCCTGCGGCGTCATCCGCAACAACTATTTCCAGCCGGCGATGCGGCGCCTCATGGCACACAGCGTATCGGTGTGGGAGCAGGATCCGAAGGGCTTCAGCTATCATCCGGTGGGCTACATGCAGATCAGCCCCGAGGCCATGCACGCGGACGTCGCCACCATCGCCCAGCAACAGAAGGAGATCGGCTACCCGTCCGTCTTCATCGAGGGCGAGAAAGACGCGATGACCTATATGAAGGGCATTTTCGAGGATTGGCAGGCGAAGGGAGTAACCTCGGTTCTGCATGAGAAGAAGGGCGGATACGCCAACAATCTCGCCTCTCTCTACGGGCTTGCCGGGAAGGCCGAGGCGGAAGATGTGCGCATTCTCACCGGGGTCGCGGTGACCGGGTTCGAGAAGGACGGCTCCGGCGCCGTGACCCGGGTCGTCACCGATCGGGGCACGATCGAATGCGATATGGTGATCGTGGGCGCGGGGCCTTGGGTCCGACAGATCTGGGCGATGCTGGAGCTGCCCTCCGAGATCACGATAAAGGGCCGGGACGGCACCATGCACAACGCGCCGATGTGGACGTTCTGGTCGCTCCAGGAAGGGACCCTCGGGGTTGACCCCAGCCTGCAGCGAACCAATGACGGCAAGATGGCGCCGGTCATTCATGTAGACACGGACGCGCCGCTCTATTCCGATGTGGACGGCTCGCTCATCACCGATCAGATGTGGGGGCTCTACTACAAGCCAGACTTCAATTTCGGCGGCATCCAGGGCGGGGCCATGCCGCTCAAGGTGAAGGCCGAGCCGGACCAGGTCAAGATCGACCCTTACGGGCCGAAGTCACCGGACTTCGTCGTCGGCGATGACTTCGCCCACATGTGGTGCTCGGCGCTGGCTTTCTGCCAGAAGCGTTTCGAAGGCAAGATGCCGGCCTATAAGAAAGAGCCATCGGGCGGGATCGGCAGCTTCACCGCCGACAGCTTTCCGGTGTTCGACCGCTTCTGCGAGAATGTGTATGTGATTGCCGATTCCAATCACGGCTACAAGATGATCGGGGTCGGCAAGCTGGTGGCGGAGGATATCTGCGGAAACCCGAGCGATATCCTGGAGCCGTTCCGTTTCTCCCGTTTCGCCCAAGGCAAGCTTCATCCGACGTCAAACAGCCCGTTTCCTTGGAGCTGAATTGAGGAGATATGCCTCTACCGTTTCTCACTGCCGCCGAACGACACCGGCGCAGGTCTCCGGTCCGCACTCGGTACCACGCCGAAATGGCGACGGTAGGCCCTGGCGAAATGGGAGGCTGACGTGAAGCCGCAGGCGATGCCGATCTCCAGGATCGGCATGGTGGTGTGGCGCAGCAGCTTGCGTGCCTTCTCCAGCCGCACGCGAATGTAGTGCTGGGCGGGCGAGCAACCGAAATAGCGATAGAACAGGCGTTCGAGCTGACGCGTCGATACACCCACCTCGAGCGCGATCTGCGGCAGGCGCATCGGCGTCTCGACCGCCGCTTCCATGATCTCGACCGTCTTGAGCATGACGGGATGGGCAATCCCGAGCCGGTTGCGCAGGGTCATGCGCTGGCTGTCGGCGGCCTGCCTGATGGTGCCGTAGACGAAATTCTCCGACACCCGATTTGCGAAATCATGCCCCTGACGCTGGCGGATGACCTCCAGGATCGCGTCCATGGCAGCCACGCCGCCGGCGCAGGTGAACACACGCTTGTCGATGACGAACAGCTCGTTGCGAACGTCGAGACGCGGATAGGCCTCGCGAAACGCATCCAAGTAGTCCCAGTGGACGGTGCAGCGCCGGCCATCGAGCACGCCGGCCGCCGCTAGAATGAAGCTCGCGGTACTGACGCTTCCGATGATGACGTCGCGGCGCATCAGCTGACGGAGATAGTCGCGGAGCCGCAGGCTTGTATACGTCTCGTCGCCGAGGCCGCCGCAAATCACGAACATGTCGAAATCGGCGGATTGTAAAGGTGGCAGGGCTTCGGTGAGTACATCGAGGCCGCCGCTGGAGCGCAACGCACCGCCATCGGGGGAAAGGTGGGTCCAACGGTAAAGCGGCACGCCATTCAGGAGGTTTGCGGCGCGGAGCGGCTCGACCAGGGACGCGAAGGCCATCAGCGAGAATTCGGGTGTGAGCACCACGCCCACATGAAACATCTCGCTCTTGATGGCCATCGATCCGCATCCGTCCCGCAGCAAGCGGCCTAAAATCGTCAGCCGAGGTCGAAAACAGGCGCGCCGGCGCCCCCGCCTCATGGACTGATGGGCCACCGTTAGAGCCAGGAAATGATATTCATGACAAGCGCCCGTGTTGCAAGGCGCCAACGCCCGAACCGGAGCCCGGCCGACGCGGCGGAACGGCGCGCCATCAAGGGCCCGTTGCGCAACGCCTTCAAACCCATCGAACCGCTGAGTGAAGATCAGCTCATGGCTATCCACGAGGCGTCGCTGAAACTGCTGGAAGAGACCGGCGTCGAGTTCATGGGCGCCAGGGCGCGTGACCTGTTCCGCAAGGCCGGCGCGGAAGTGAATGACGAGACGGGCCTTGTGCGCCTGCCGCGCCAACTCGTGCTGGAGGCGATCCGTTCGGCGCCGCAGCGCTTCACCCTGACACCGCGCAACCCGGCCCGGCGCGTGCATGTGGGTGGCGACGCCATCGCCTTCACCCTGGTGGCAGGGCCACCCAATGTGCATGACTGTGTTCGCGGCCGCCGCTCGGGCAACTACGAAGATTACAAGACGCTCGTCAAGCTCGCGCAGAGCTTCGATATTATTCACCTTCTCGGCAACCAGCCAACGGCGCCCGTCGAGCTGCCGGCCAACACCCGGCACCTCGATTGCTATCTGGCGAATGTCACCTACGCCGATCGCGTCTATCACTGTTCCGCGATTGGTCGCGACCGGGCCCTCGATGGTATCGACGTGATGGCGCTCTCCCGCGGCCTCACCCGCGAGCAGATGATGGCGGATCCGGGCGTGCTGACGGTCATCTCGGTAAACTCGCCCCGACGCTTCGACGAGGCCATGAGCGAGGGGCTGATGACCATGTCGGAGTTCGGGCAAGCGGTGGTGGTGACACCCTTCACGCTGATGGGCGCGATGACGCCGGTCAGTCTCGCCGGCGCCTTGGTGCAGCAGAATGCCGAGGCCTTGTCTGGCATCGTGCTGACGCAACTCGTTCGGCCGGGAGCGCCGGTCGTCTACGGTGCGTTCACGTCGAACGTCGATCTGCGCAGCGGCGCGCCTGCCTTCGGTACCCCGGAAAACGCTCGCGCGACCCTGGCGGCGGGACAGTTGGCGCGGCTCTACAAGCTGCCCTATCGGGCCAGCAATTCGAGCGCCAGCAATGTGGTGGATGCGCAGGCCGCGTATGAATCGCAGATGTCGATCTGGTCTGCGGTGATGGGGCATGCAAATATCGTCTATCACGGGGCCGGCTGGATGGAAGGCGGCCTCACCGCCTCTTTCGAGAAGATCGTGCTCGACGTCGAGATGCTGCAGATGATGGCGGAGACGATCCGGCCGATCGATGTGGATGACGAGGAGATTGCAGCGGGCCTTGCCGCGATCGCAGCGACCCCGACGGGCGGGCATTTCTTCGGCGCCGAGCACACGCTGGCACGCTACCGTACCGCCTTCTATCAGCCGCTGTTGTCCAATTGGCAGAACTACGAAAGCTGGGTATTGGCCGGCGCCCATGACGCGACCAGCCGGGCAACCAAAATCTGGCAGCAGACACTTGCCGACTACGAGCGTCCGGCGATGGACCCGGCGATCGAGGAAGCTCTCGCGGCTTTCATCGCCCGGCGCAAGGAGGCGTTGCGCGGCGTCGACCTCTGACCGATCGAGGGGATGGCGGAACGCGAACAGAGAGCGTCGAGAAAGTGCGAGGCGCTTCACCCTGCTGATTTCATGCTGCCTTATCGGGAGGCAAGGCAAGGGGCGGATCGAAAATGGCCGTCAGCCCTCTTTTCAACTATATTCGCGAAACGCGATATGCGGATCTTCCGGTCGCAGTGCAACGAATGGCGGAGCGCTGCCTCCTGGATCTGGTCGGCACAGCTGCTGCCGGAACCGAGACGCCGCTTTCGACGATCATCGGCAATCATGCGGTGAGAGGGTTCGGGGCCGGAGAGGGCGCCCCGAGGGCCCGACTTCTGTTCGACGGCCGGTATGCCAGCCCGATGGGGGCTGCCATGGCCGGCGGCATGACCATCGACAGCTTCGATTCGCATGACGGCCATGTGCTCACCAAGGGCCATGCCGGCTGCGCTATCCTGCCGGGCCTGTTGGCGCTCGCGGATGCCGCACCGGCGCCCATGAGCGGGGAAGAATTCCTGGCAAGCCTCGTGCTTGGCTACGAAATGGCGATCCGGGCAGGCATCGCCCTTCATGCGACCGCACCCGACTATCACACCTCCGGCGCCTGGAACGCCCTTGGCGTGGCAGCGATCGCCTGCCGCCAGTGGGGGCTCGATGCAATCCGCTTCCGCGAGGCCTTGGGCATTGCAGAATATCACGGCCCCCGCAGCCAGATGATGCGCGGCATCGATTTCCCAACCATGGTGAAGGACGGCTCCGGCTGGGGCGCCATGGTCGGCCTGTCGGCCGCCTCGCTCGCCGCCGACGGCTTCACGGGTGCCCCCGCCATGGTGATCGAGAGCGCGGAGGTAGCCGATCTCTGGGCGGATCTCGGCACCCGCTGGCGGATCCTCGAGCTCTATTTCAAGCCATACCCGACCTGCCGCTGGGCCCAACCGGCGGTCGATGCCGCGCTTGCGCTTCGCCGCCAGCATGGGGTCGATCCCCGGGAGATCGAGCGTATCGAGGTCGAGACTTTCCACAATGCGGTGCGATTGAGCAAGCGCCGGCCGCTGACCACCGAAGAGGCACAATATAGCCTGCCGTTCCCCGTGGCGGCAGCAATCGCGAGGGGCGAGCTTGCGCCCACGGATGTGTCTGGCGCGGCGCTCAGCGATCCTGCGATACTCGACCTGAGCGACCGCATTTCGCTGATCGAGGCACCGGATATCGAAGCGCGCTTTCCCGCTGAGCGATATGCGCGGGTGCGCTACCGGATGAAGGATGGTCGCCTGCTGCAAAGCGATACACTGCCGGCGCGAGGGGATGCGGAGCGGCCGCTTTCGGACGAGGAGATCATGGCCAAATTCCATTTGCTCGCCGATCGGGTGCTGGGTTCGCGGCGCGCCGGTGCGCTTGCCGACGCGGTATCGGGACTTGCGGAAGCCGGGTCGGTTTCCGGGCTGCTGGAGCTGCTGCTGACCGGGATCGGTCAAGGAGCGGCTGCCACTGCCGCGGCATGAACGGGATTGGGCAGGCGGGACATCATGCCGGCAACATCGGAAATGCAGAAAAACCGGATCGTCTCTTCACTGCCGTCATCGGCGGAACGCGAGATCCGCTTCGCCGTGCTCGTCTTCCCCGGCTTTCCGCTCATGGCCTTCAGCTCGGTGATCGAGCCGCTGCGGGCTGCGAACCTGCTTGCGGGGAAACCCTGCTATTCCTGGATCACGGTCGGGCCAGGCGACGGCAAGCTCTTTGCGTCCAACGGCGTGGGCATCGAACCCGATCATTCCGCCCGCAATGCACCCTTGGTGGATCGGATCGTCGTCTGCTCGGGCGGGGATGCGGACCATGTCGTCGCCGACCATGCCACCGCCTGGATCCGGCGCAACCTACGCGCCGGCGCCCATATCGGGGCGGTGGCGGATGCAGCCTTCTTCCTAGCGCGGCACGGCCTGCTGGACGGGCATGCCTGCACGCTGCACTGGACGAGCCAGGCTGCGTTCAGCGAAGCCTTTCCCCATCTCGAGATGCGCCGCGACCTTTACGTCATCGACCGGCGGCGGTTCACCTCCGCAGGCGGTGTCGGCAGTCTCGACATGATGCTGGACATGATCGGCAAGGATTTCGGTGCACCGCTCGCGGCGGGCGTGGCCGAATGGTACGTGCACAGCCCGCTGCGCTCCAGCGTGGACCGGCGGATGATGCCGCTCAGGCTCCGCACCGGGATCCGCAATGAGCTCGTGCTCTCGGCGGTCGCCATCATGGAGGACGCGGTCGAGGACAACCTCACCATGGCGCAGCTCGCAGACAGGCTGAAGGTCTCGCCCGACAAGCTGCAGCGCGCGTTCCAGCAGGAGCTGAGAACGGCGCCGAGCGCCTATTACCGGCGCCTCCGCCTCAAGCGGGCGGCGGACTTGCTGGCGCACTCGACGCTGCAGATCGGAGAGATCGCGCTCTGCTGCGGGTTCTGGAACGCCTCGAGCTTCTCGCGGGCGTTCAAGGAGCAGTTCGGCTGCTCGCCCGCCCGGACCAGGGGAGCCCGGGCCGCTGAGTGAATTGGGGGCACCGCAGGCATGCGCATCAGGGAGGTTGCGGAATTCCGCACAGAATTTGCGGGTTTTGGAATAACGAGAACAGTTCTAATCCGCCATGCTGCCGGGGTGGAGGTGACGCATGAGCATTGTGGTTTTTGATCCGGACAAGGTTGAGGACGTCGATTTCTCGGACCGCATGCGCCATCCGGCCGCAGCCGATCCGGCCGGTGGCATGTGGCTGTCGGACACGGAGCCGTCCTTCATCGACGCGGATGCGCTGCGCAAAGGCAGGCTGAAGAAGCTGCGCGACTGGATGGCGGAGGCGGGCTACGGCGCCGTGGTCCTGTTCGATCCGTATAACCAGCGCTATGCGACCGGCTCGCGCAACATGTTCGGCTATTTCTTACGGAACTCCACGCGCTACTTCTTCATCCCGACCGAGGGGCCGATCGTGCTCTTCGAGTACCCGCAGAGCTATCACGTCTCCATGGTGCTCGACACGATAGACGAGGCACGTCCCTCAAAGCTCGTGTGGTCTTCGGTCTCCGGTCGCGATGACGAAACCGCCGGGCCGTTCGCCGAGGAAATCATCGATCTCCTGAAGACCCATGGCGGTGGGTCGATGAAGCTGGGCATGGATCGCTGCAGCCATATTCAGGCACTGGCGCTGGAGAAGCGCGGCGCCGTCGTGAAGGACTGCCAGGCCGAGATTCTTGCCGTGCGTGCGGTGAAGACCCCCGAGGAAATCAAGTGCCTGCAGGTGTCCATGGCCGGCGCCGAGGCCGCGGTGGCGGCGGTGCGCGAGGCGATCAAGCCGGGCGTTTCCGAGAACGAGCTGTTCGCCATCATGTATCATGAGGTCATCCGCCAGGGCGGCGAGTTCATTGAGACGCGGCTCCTCTCATCGGGACAGCGCACCAACCCGTGGTTCAACGAGGCGAGCGGGCGCAAGATCAGGCCCGGCGAGCTGGTCGCGCTCGATACGGACACGATCGGATGCTACGGCTATTTCTCGGATTTCTCCCGCACGTTCCGCTGCGGTCCGGGCAAGCCGACGGAATATCAGAAATTGCTGTACCGGATGGCCTACGACCAGGTGCAGCACAATATCGCCATCGTGAAGCCGGGAATGGCTTTCCGCGAGATCGCCGAGAAGGCCTGGAAGATCCCGGACCGGTTCGTCGACCAGCGCTACACCTCCGTCATGCACGGTGTGGGCATGCATGGCGAAACGCCCTTCATCGCGCATGCCATGGATTACGAGACCTATGGACGCGATGGGATCCTGCTCCCCGGCATGGTGGTGAGCGTCGAGAGCTATATCGGCGAGAAGGGCGGCCGCGAGGGCGTGAAGCTCGAGGACGAGATCCTGATCACGGAGACCGGCACGGAGCTCCTGTCCCGCTTCCCTTACGAGGACGAATTTCTGAACGGGCAGGTGTAAATGAGGCGCCCGCTCTCGATCGACCCAGCCAGGACCGCGGGGCTGTTCATCGATCTCCAGGAGGAGCATCGACAGGATCCACGCTATCTCGTGGCGGGGTTCGAGAGCGTGCTTAGGAATGTGCGGCGGCTGCAGGAGGCGGAACGCCGCAATGGTGTCCTGCTCTGCCACTGCTCCTACGTGGTCGACCTTGCCGCCGAGGCCAAGTCGTTTCATCCGGTTATGGCGGATGGGCGCTCGGCCTTCAGCGCCAAGGGCGATCCCTGGACGGCGCTCTGCCCGGAGGTCGCGCCGGCGCCGGGCGAGCTGCATTTCGTGAAATCGGAGGCGAGTGCCTTCGGGTCCCCGCAGCTCGCCATGGCGCTGGCGGAGAGGCGGGTTGAATGGCTCGTGGTGGCGGGTGTCTGGACCGAGGCCTGTGTCGACGCCACGGTCAAGGATGCGATCGCCGCCGGCCTGCGGGTGCTGTTGGTCAAGGATGCTTGCGGCAGCGGAACGGCCGCGATGCACCAGACGGGCGTGCTCAACTTGGCGAACCGGCTCTATGGCGGCGCCGTGACGGACACGGACGGGGCGTGCCGGCTTCTCGACGGCGAGACCGTCGAGGTTTGGCAGGTCGAAGGCTCGGTGCCGCTGCGGTTCACTTTCGAGACGGCAGAACCGCTTTATCGGAGTCTTTGACCCGAATGCATCTCTGACAGGGCGCTGCGATGGAAATTCTGCAGTTCATGATGGCGAACATCGACCTGATCGGCGAAAGAACGCTGCAGCATATCTCCATCGTGTTCGTTGCCGTCTCGATTGCCGTCGTGACCGCCGTTCCAATCGGGATCGCGGTCACACAGTCGAAAACCGCCGCCGACACCGTGCTCTACTTCGCTTCGATGATGATCACGGTCCCCTCGATCGCACTGTTCGGGCTGATGATCCCCCTGCTGTCGCCGATCGGCCATGGCATCGGTTATGTGCCCGCAGTGATCGCGGTGATCCTCTACTCTCAGCTCCCCATCATCCGCAACACCTACACCGCAATCGCCAATGTCGATCCGGCACTGAGAGAGGCCGCGAAGGGCATGGGCATGAGCACGGGGCAGCGGCTTTTCCAGATCGAGATCCCGCTGGCAGCCCCGGTGATCATGGCCGGCATCCGCACGGCCGTCGTGATGAATATCGGTGTGACCGCCATCGCCGCCTATATCGGCGCGGGTGGGCTCGGCGTGTTCATCTCGCGCGGCATCAGCCAGTCGGATCCTCGCCAGCTCGTGACCGGGGCGGTGTGCGTCTCGCTGCTCGCCATTGCAGCTGACCTCGCCTTGGCGCTCCTTCAGCGCCTCATGACGTCGCGAGGCATCCGCAGCGAGGTCGTGCTGTGATCCGGCTCCAGCATCTCAGGAAGGTCTTTCCGACGCGCGACGGCGAAATCACCGCGGTGGACGATGTCAGCCTCGAACTCCCGGCGGGCGAGATCTGCGTGCTTCTCGGCCCCTCGGGCTGCGGCAAGACGACCACCATGAAGATGATCAACCGCCTGGTGCAGCCGACCAGCGGCAAGATCTTCATAGACGGCCGCGACACGGCCTCGGTGGACCCGATCCAGCTCAGGCGGACCATTGGCTACGTCATCCAGCAGGTCGGCTTGTTTCCCAACAAGACGGTGGCCGACAACATCTGCACCGTCCCGGACCTGCTGGGCTGGGACAGGAACAAGGCGCGGGCGCGGGCGGGCGAGCTCCTGGAGCTGGTCGGCATGGAGCCGGCGATCTTCATGAACCGCTATCCCCGCGAGCTGTCCGGCGGCCAGCAGCAGCGGGTGGGCGTGCTGCGGGCGCTTGCCGCCGACCCGCCCGTGATGCTCATGGACGAGCCTTTCGGCGCCATCGATCCGATCAATCGCGAGGTGATCCAGGATGAGTTCCTGCGCATGCAGCAGACGCTGCGCAAGACCATCATCTTCGTCTCACACGACCTCGACGAAGCGGTGAAGATGGCCGACAAGATCGCCATTTTCCGGGCCGGCAGGCTTGAGCAGTTCGCGAGCCCCGAGCGCCTGCTCGCCAGGCCGGCCACCGGCTTCGTCGAAAGCTTCCTGGGCAGCGATCGGGCGCTCAAGCAGCTGCGGCTGGTGCGCGTGGCGGACGCCATGGTGACCGGCGATGGCGTGACCCAGGCCGGGGACGTCGCGCGGGCCCGGGACATCATGCAGCGATCCGGCCTGCCGGCCGCCATCCTTGTCGACGGCGAAGGCCGCCCGGCCGCTTATGTCCAGCACGGAGCGCTCGAGCCTCAGCCGGTGCGAGCGACGGTGCCGGTCTCGGCCGACCTGCGCAGCGCCGTTTCCCTGATGTTCGCGCAAGACATGACGGTGCTGCCCTGTGTCGACGACGGGGGGTTGCTCAAGGGCGTCCTGACCCATCGTTCGATCGTCGACAGCCTCGCTCGCTCGAGGTCCGCGTCATGAGCGAAGCCGGCACGCAGCGCCTTGACCTGCCGGCCTCGCGGAAAGCCGTGGCCAGGGCGGCCATGCCCGAGGGCGCCCCCGGCCGCATGGCCATGCTGATCTGGCTGGTCATCGGGCTTCTGGTCGCTGCCTGGGCCTGGTCCAGCGGCATGCCGGCCGAGATCCTCAGCTACTGGGACGACATCACCTATCTCACCGTTCAGCATGTCGAGCTCGTCGCCTGGGCGGGCGGACTTGCGGTCCTTGCGGGCGTGCCGTTCGGGGCTTTGCTGGCGCGCCCCGCTTTCCGCAAGGTTTCCGAACTCATCCTGCAGGTGTTCAATCTCGGCTCCACCATCCCGACGCTGGCCATTCTTGCGCTGTCGATGACGGTTCTGGGCATCGGCACTGTGCCGGCCGTTTTCGGGCTCTGGGCGGCGACGCTGCTGCCGATCGTGCGGAATACCTTCACCGGTCTGCGTGCCGTTCCGCCCTATCTGCTGGAGGCGGCCCGCGGCATGGGCATGACGCCGTGGCAAGTGTTCTGGCGTGTGGAGCTGCCGAATGCCCTGTTCGTGATCTTCGGCGGCATTAGGACGGCGCTGGCGATTTGCGTCGGCTCGGCGCCGCTGGCTTTCCTGATCGGCGCCGGAGGCCTGGGTGAGCTGATCTTCACCGGCATTGCCCTCGACGAGCTGCCGATGATGCTGGCGGGTGCCATTCCAACCGCACTGCTCGCAGTTGCCACCGACTTCATTGTCGGCCGGCTGCAATACTACTTGGTGCCGCGAGGGATAAATCCGCTCCGGTGAGAGGTCAACCACGGGAAATAACAGAAGAGGAGGAGGACCGAGATGACCATTCTACCTAGGTTAGTCACCATCATCCTGTCGGCGATGCTGATGACCATTGCGCCAGCTGCTTTCGCCAAGGAATTGACCGTCGGCGGCAAAGGCTTCACCGAGCAGCTCATCATCGCCGAAATCACCAAGCAGCTGCTGGAGAGCAAGGGCTACAAGATCGACAAGAAGGATGGGATGGGCACGAAGATCGTGCGTGCGGCGCTGGAGGGTGGCGAGGTCGACCTTTATTGGGAATATACCGGCACCTCTCTCGTCACCTTCAACAAGGTGACGGAGAAGCTCTCGCCGGAACAGACCTATGAGCGGGTGAAGCAGCTCGATGGCGAAAAGGGCCTGGTGTGGCTCACGCCCTCCAAGGCGAACAACACCTACGCCATGGCGGTTCGCAAGAACAATCCGAAGACGGACGGCTTGAAGACCATCTCCGACATGGCCGCCGCCTATAACGCCGGCAAGCCGCTGATTATGGGCACGACGGCCGAATTCCCCAAGCGGGAAGACGGGCTCCTCGGCCTGCAGAAGGCCTATGGCTTCGAGGCGGGGCGTGAGCATGTCAGGCCGATGGATCTGGGGCTCGCCTACAGGGCGCTTGCCAACGGTGATCTCGACGTCATCTCGGCGCAAGCCACCGACGGGCAGATTGCGGCGATGGACCTGATGCTGCTCGAGGACGACAAGGGCTTCTTCCCGAACTACGCCATGACGCCGGTAGTGCGAGCCGAGGTGCTTGAGGCCAACCCGGATCTGCGGCCGATCCTCGAGGGCCTTGCCGCCAAGCTCGACGACTCCGTCATGCAGCGGCTCAATGCCGAGGTCGACGTCAATAAGAAGACAGTGGAGGAGGTCGCGACCGACTTCCTGAGGGAGAACGGCCTCAGCTGAGGTTTAATGACAGCATAGGAGAGATCAGATGACACTCCCCAGAACCTTCGGGATCGCGATCATTGGCGCTATGCTGTCGATCGCGCTGAGTGCGGTCGCCATGGCAGCCAGTATCACGGTGGGCGGCAAGGATTTCACCGAGCAGTTCCTCGTGGCGGAGATGACCAAGCAGCTCCTGGAAAGCAAGGGCTACACGGTCGAGAAAAAGGACAACATGGGCACGAATATCGTGCGCGCGGCCCTGGAGGGCGGGGAGGTCGACCTCTACTGGGAATATACGGGCACGTCTCTCGTCACCTTCAACAAGGTAACCGAGCAGCTCAGTCCGGAACAGACCTATGCGAGGGTCAAGGAGCTCGACGGCGCCAAGGGACTTGTCTGGCTCGCGCCATCGAACGCGAACAACACCTATGCCCTTGCCATCCGCAAGAACAATCCGAAGACCGACGGCATGACCACCTTGTCGGACCTCGCCAAAGCCTATAATGACGGCAAGGAGGTGCTGATGGGCACGACCGCCGAGTTTCCCAAGCGCGAGGACGGTCTCATCGGCCTGCAGAAGGCTTACGGATTCAAAGCGGGCCGCGCGAATGTGCGACCCATGGAGATCGGGCTCGTCTATCCGGCCCTGGCCAACGGCGATATCGACGTGGCGACCGTCGGCGCCACCGACGGGCGCATCGCCGCGATGGACTTGGTGCTGCTCAAGGACGACAGGGGGTTCTTCCCCAATTACGCGCTGGCGCCGGTGGTGCGAAAGGAAACGCTGGACGCGCATCCCGACCTCAAGGAGACCCTCGAATCCCTGTCGACCAAGCTGGACGATGCCACGATGCAGCGGCTGAATGGCCAGGTGGATGTTGAGAAGAAGTCGGTCGAAGAGGTGGCGCGCAATTACCTCAAGCAGGCCGGCCTCATCTGAGCGTGCCTCGTCGGTGAACCCGGGCTACAGAACATTGCTCGATGCGGAGGTCTGGCGTTTCATCGAGCGGATCAACGCCTTCTACCCCCCGGATGCGCTCGATCTTCCCATCGAACGCAACCGGGAGATCTATCGCCGGATGTCGGCGGCATTCCATGCAGGCCGCCCGGCAGGTATCACGGCTCAGGATTCGTTCATCGACGCCAGCGATCGACGGATCCCGATCAGAACGTATCGTTCAATCGGAAATGAAGCATCCGCCCTGGTGCTTTACTTCCACGGCGGCGGTTTTGTCCTCGGCGACCTTGACACCCATGACGACATTTGCGCCGAGCTCTGCGCCGGAACCGGGCATGTCGTGATCTCGGTCGACTACCGCCTTGCACCGGAGCATGCAGGAACGGCCGCATTCGACGATGCCATGGCGGCATTCGCCTGGGCCGCCACCGCCTATACATTGCCGGTGGTGTTGGTGGGAGAATCGGCGGGCGGCACGCTCGCGGCCTCCGTCGCCCATCATACCCGTGGCCACGCGCGCTCGCCCGCCGGCCAGGTGCTTGTCTATCCTAGCCTGGGCGGCGACAAGACCCGCGGCTCCTATGTCGATCACAGGGACGCCCCGCTGCTTTCCGTGACAGATCTCGAGCGGTACGAAGCCATGCGCGCAGGCGGCGCAGACATATCCCGCGATGTGCGCTTTACGCCGCTCGCGGATCCGGATTTTACCGGGTTGCCGCCGACCGTGATCTTCACGGCGGAATGCGATCCGCTCTGCTGCGACGGCGCAACGTATCGCGACCGCTTGACAGCCGCGGGCGGATTGGCGTGGTCCCATGAGGAGAAGGGGCTTCCCCACGGCTTTCTGCGCGCGCGGCACATGTCGGTGAAAGCGCGTGAGAGTTTCAAGCGCCTCACCGCCGCTGTGAAGGCGCTCGGGTCGGACGGTCTCTAAGGCTGTCAGAGGCCTGCACCAGGCAGTATCCAAGGTTCTTAGCTCATTTCCATCCATGTGCGACGGCGTCGCCGAGCCGTGCTACACCGCCGCTTCACCCTGAGATCGAGGCCTTCCAGCGATACTGTATACTACTTTGTTTCGGTGCATATGATATGTTTTGCGAATGGAACTGCGGCATCTCAAATATTTCGTGGCGGTAGCGGAGGAGCTGCATTTCCGCCGCGCCGCCGAGCGGCTGAACGTCTCGCAGCCGCCGCTCAGCCAGCAGATCCGTCAGCTGGAGCTGGAGCTCGGCACCACGCTGTTCGAGCGTACCAACCGGCGGGTGGTGTTGACGCAAGCCGGACGCCTGTTCCTGCGGGAAGCGCGCGCGGTGATCGAGCAGGCGGAACGGGCGGCAGCGGTCGCCCGTAGGGCTGAGCGGGGTGAGCTGGGCGAATTGCGCATCGGCATGTTTCCCTCCGCGCCGCTGGTGCCGGAAGTAGCGCAGGCCATACGGGCCTATCGGGCCAAATTTCCCGGCGTCGATCTCGTGCTGAACGAGCTTGAAAGCCGCGAGCAGATCGGGGCGCTCATGGAGGAACGCCAGGATATTGCCATCGTCCGCAGCATCGACGCGCCGATCCTGCCGCGGGAGATCGTATCGCGAAGGGTGGTGGACGAGCCTCTGGTGGTGGCGATGCGGCGCGACAATCCCTTGAGCCGGGGGGAGGGGCCGCTGCCTGTCGCAAGCCTGGCGGAGGAGCCCTTCGTCTTCTATGGCGAGAAAATGGGGGCGGTGCTGCCGCGCGTGGTTCTGGACCTCTGCCACAGGGCGCGCTTCGAGCCCAGGATCAGCCAGCTGGCCAATGCCAATAGCACCATGATCGGCCTCGTTGCAGCGGGCCTCGGCGTTGCGATCCTGCCGCAGGGCCTGAGCCGGCTCAGCCATCCCGATCTGGCCATTCGCCCTTTGGCGGAGAGCGATGCGACGGTTGCCGTCTGGCTCTTGAGCCATGGGCGCAACCGTTCGGCCATGGCCGAGGGTTTCCTCGCCCTTATCTGACCAAGGCCGGTGCCTGCCGGTGCCAGTCCGTAGCTTGCTGGAAGGCATGGGCGGCGGCGAGGATGCGGGCTTCGTCGAAATGCCGGCCGACCAGCTGCAAGCTGGCGGGCAGGCCGTTCGCGGTGAAGCCGGCCGGGATGCTCGCGGCTGGAATGCCAAGGAAATTCATGGCTCGGGTGAAATCCATGATGTCGCTGGCGCCAGTGCCCGTCAGGCCATCCGCATCGGAGGCGATGGTCGGCACCGGCACGGGCATGCACGGCAGGAGCAGCAGGTGAGCCTCGGTGAATGCATGCTCCACAAACCGGCGCGCCAGCTTGCCGCGCAGGGTGAGCGCCTCGGCATAGCGGGTGGCGGGCATGTAGAGCCCGGTTTCGAGGCGGCTCAGCACATGGGCCGAGAAGTCCCGCGGCCGGGTGGAGAGATCCCGGCCGTGATAGGCGGCGGCCTCGACCACGAGCACGACCCGGTTGAGGTCGTTGATCGGCTCCAGGCTGCCGATATCCACCTCCACGATCCGCGCCCCCAGATCTCTGAACGCCTCGATGCTCGCGTCCAGGATGGCGGAAATTTCGGGATCGACGCGGGCCAGGGCCCGGTCCGGCAAAATGCCGATCACCAATCCCGCCACGCCCTTGTCGAGCGCAGCCATGTAGTCCACGCGCGGCGCATGGGTGGTCACCGGGTCTGTGGCGGCCGGCCCGGCCACCACGGAGAGCAGCAGGGCGCAATCGGCCGCGCTGCGGGTGATCGGGCTTATGCAATCCAGAGAGGAGGAGAGCGGCGTCACGCCATCCTTCGGGATCAGCCCATAGGTTGGCTTGAGGCCGACCGCGCCGCAGGCGCCGGCCGGGATGCGCGCGGAGCCGCCGGTATCGGAGCCGAGCGAGGCCGGAACGAGCCTGGCGGCCACCGCCGCTGCCGAGCCGCTGGATGAGCCGCCGGTGATGAAGTCCGGGTTCCACGGGTTGCGGCAATGTCCGAGATGGCCGTTATAGCCGGTGGGGCTCAGGGCGAATTCCGCCATGTGCAGGCGCCCCACATTGATCGCGCCGGCGGCGTCCAACCTGCGGATCGCGGTTGCCGTACCAGTCGCCCGATGGTGCCGGCGAATGAGGGATCCGGCAGCGTTGACGCGGCCCTGCACATCGAACAGATCCTTGTGGGCCATGGGCACGCCGTGGAGCGGCCCGTGGCTGATGCCGCGGGCGCGATCCCGATCTGCCGTGGCCGCGCGCTCCATAGCCTCGTCGCGATAGGTGGCAACCGTGCAGTTCAGCGCCCGGCCCAGCCCGTCGAGCGCATCGAGGCTGGCCCTGGTGGCCTCTTGCGCGCTGATGTCGCCGGAGGCGATCCGGCCCGCAAGCTCGGTGAGGTCGAGCTCAAGAACGTGCATCGGCTTCAGCCCGGCGTGCGGCGGCGGCGAGCAGCGCCACAAAGTCGCTCGCGGAGAGGCCCGGCTCCATCTCGCGCTGGGCGATGGCCATGGCGCGCCCGTTGATCTTGCGGGCCAGCGCGGCATTGGCCGGATTGCACCAATCGGCGTCGACCACGCCCTGTAGCGCCAGCAATGCCGCCATCGAAGGCTCCATCGTCTGCTCCATTGTCAACCCTGAAGCACCGCATTGAGGAAAGCGCGGGTGCGGTCGCTTTCCGGCGCGGTGAACACTTTTTGCGGCTTGCCTTCCTCGACGATGCGGCCCTTCTCGAAGAACAGCACGCGGTCGGCGATCTCGCGGGCAAAGCCCATCTGGTGCGTGACCATGATCATGGTGAGATCGTGCTCATGGGCAAGCAGGCGCAAGACGTTCAGCACCTCGCCCACCAGCTCCGGATCCAGCGCCGAGGTCACCTCATCGAACAGCATCACCCGCGGCCGCATGGCCAGCGCCCGGGCGATCGCCACCCGCTGCTGCTGGCCGCCCGAAAGGCTGCTGGGCAGGGCGTGCAGCTTGTCCTTCAGGCCGACCAGCGCCAGAAGCTCCTCGGCGCGCGCCTGCGCTTCCGTTTTCGCCAGCCCGAGCACGGTGCAGACCGGGTTCATGACGTTCTTCAGCGCCGACCAATGGGGAAACAGGTTGAAGTGCTGGAACACCATGCCGACCTTGGCGCGCATCTTGCGCAGATGCGCTTCGTTCGCAGCCACGAGCTTGCCGTTCTTCCGCATATGCCAAAGGGGCTCGCCGTCGATCTCGATCTCCCCACCATCGATGGGCTCGAGGGTCATGATCGCCCGCAACACCGTGGACTTGCCCGAGCCGCTGGGGCCGATCAGCGCGACCTTCTCGCCGCGCTCGACCACCATGTTCAGGCCGTCCAGCACGACGAGCGGGCCGAAGGACTTGCGGACATCGGTGAGCTTGATGATCGGGTTCATCGGGCTAGCCTCGCTTCCAGGACACGCACGCCGGCGGAGGCAACCAGGCTCATGGCGAGGAAGAGCAGGCCGACGAGCGTCATGGGCTCCACATAGAGGAATTTCTCGGTGGCAATGATGTTGGCTCTCTGCATCAGCTCGATCACCGTGATGGCTGCGAGGATCGGCGTGTCCTTGAACATCGCGATCATGTAATTGGCGAGCACCGGAATGATCGGCGGGATCGCCTGGGGCAGGATGATCTGCAGCATTGCGGCAGATCTCCCGTAGTTGAGGGCGGTGGCCGCTTCCCACTGGCCCTTCGGCACCGACTCGAGGCCCGCGCGATAGACCTCCGCAATGTAGCAGCTGTAGTGGAGGCCCAGTCCGATGACGCCGGTTACGAATGGCGACATGGCGATGCCGAAGTCGGGCAGCACGAAGAACAGGAAATAGAGCTGCACCAGCAGCGGCGTCGATCGGATGAACTGCATGGTGCCCCAGAGCGGCCAGCGCACCAGGCGCCATTTCAGCCGCAACAGCAAGGCCAGGATCAGGCCCACCGCCAAGGCGACCGCGAAAGATGCGACGGTTGCCTCGATGGTGATGACGGAGGCCTCGAGGAGCAGCGGCAGGATCGACCGCGCATAGTCGAAATCGAACGGGATCATCGCCGCCCTCCCGTCAGGGCCACGCGCCATTCGGCGGCCCGGAACAGGCCGGTGATGACCAGGGCGATGAGGAAATAGCCGACCAGCACCACGGCGAATGGCTCCAGGGTGCGCATAGTGGTCTGCTGCAAGGTCAGCGCCTGGAAGGTCAGGTCATGCACAGTGATGAGCGACACGAGCGCGGTGGCCTTGAGCAGCTCGATCATCAGGTTGCCGAAGGGTGGCAACATGAGGGGCACGGCCTGGGGGATGAGGATCTTCCAGAGCGTTTGCCAACGGGTGTAGTTGAGCGCGCAGGCTGCTTCCCTTTGTCCGCGCGGCACCGCCGCGATGGCGCTGCGCACGATTTCCGCGCCATAGGCGCCGTTGCACAGGCCCAGCGCGAGAATGGCGGTGAAGACCGGCTCCAGGTGAATGCCGAAGAAGGGCAGCACGAAGAACAGCCAGAACAGCTGGACCAGAAGGGCGACGCCGCGGAAGATCTCGATATAGGCGAGCGCCACCCACCGAACCGGCGCGAAAGGCGAAAGGCGGGCCAGCCCGGCGATGAAGGCCAGCACGAGCGCAAGGAGGCTCGCCGCCACGGTGATCTTGATGGTGGTCAGCGCACCGTCCAGGAAGAGCCAGCGCGCTTCGTAGATGAGGGACATGGGGCCGTACTCGCCTTGAGCGATAACGCGCGGCACCGGCTCCGTTCGAGCCGGTGCGTCATTTGCTTGCCGGGCGCACGCTATTCTGTGCAAGCCTTGGCGGTCGTCATCCCCGGCTTGACGGCATCGTCCGGCGTGAGCGCGTATTTGTCCATGAGCGCCGCATATTCGGGCGTGTCGCGGAAGGCGACGAGGCGCTTGTTGATCTCGTCAAGCAGTGCCTTGTCCTCCAGCCGCATGGCAAAGCTGGCAAAGCCGTAGCGCGGCTTGCCGTCGACCACAGGCTGCTCGAAGGGATGGGCGCGCTCAAGCGCCGGATCATTCAGGCTGCGCAATTGGGTTTCGAGCACGATGGCGACGTTGGTATAGGCATCGGCCCGCCCCGACTTGACCGCCGTGTAGCCGCTGGCGTCATCGGGAATGGTCACGATCTGCTCGTCCTTGACGCCCATGGCCTTGGCATTGTCGCGCAGGCCTGTGCCGCCCGCCGTGTTGGCCAGCTTGAGGGTGGGATCGGCAGCGATGTCCTTGTAGCTGTGGATCTTCTTCGGGTTGCCGGCCTTAACAGCCACCGCATCACCGAGAACATAGAGCGGCTCGGCAAACGCAACCTGCTTGCAGCGGTCGGGTCGGATATAGATGGCCGATGTCACCAGGTCGAAGCGCTTGGCGACGAGGCCGGGAATGAGCCCGCCGAAATTGGTGACGCTACCCTCCAGATTTTTGATGCCCATATCGGCGGTGATGTGCCTGAGCACCTCGATGTCGAAGCCGGTGAGCTCGCCGGAGGGCGTCATATAGGCGAAAGGCGTCTCATTGGCGACGCCGACCCGCAGCGTGCCGCTCTCGCGTGCTTTGGTGAGCGTGTCGGCCTGCGCGGTGACGCTCGCGGCGACAAGCGCTGAAGCAATGGCCAGCGCTGATGTTAGTGCACGTCCGATCTGCAGGATGGTCATCGGCATTTGTTCGTCCCCTTTGTTGCTTTTGTCGCATTTGGCTGGCCTACCCACGGGTGTCCCTGGCCGCTCACTAAATTGACGACAATTTTGTCATCTTTGTCAAGCGGTGTTAATTTTCACTTGGAAAAGGCGGAGTTTTTGCTTTCTTACTGGATGTGCATTTCGCGCGACAAAATTGTTGACAAAAATGACAGCACGACCATAGATGGGGAAACAGCACGGGGCAGTGCGATGCATGGAAACGGACAGATGAAGCGGCAACGGAGCATCTCCCGGCGGGTGGCGCAGTTACGGCCCTCGGCGACTGTTGAGATGACGGAAAAGGTGCGGGCGGCGCGAGCCAGCGGGCGTCGAATCTTCAGCCTCGCGAGTGGAGATCCCGGCATTCCGACCGATCCGCGCATCATTGAGGCCGCTTACGATGCGTTCAAGGCCGGCGATACCCGCTATGCCCCGGTTCTCGGCGAGCCACGGCTGCGGGCAGCGCTTGCCGCTCACGAGCAGCGGCGGTCCGGCGTGCTTTTCAAGGAAGACGACATCATCGTGACGCCCGGAGGCAAGTTCGCCCTCCTGACCGCTCTGATGGGCGTCGTGGAGACGGGCGACGAGGTGCTGGTGCCGGAGCCCGGCTGGGTGAGCTATGGCCCCTGCGTGGAGCTCTGCGGCGGCAAGCCGGTGCTGCTACCCATGCTCGACCGGCTCGACCTTGCCGCCATGGAAGCGGCGGTGACGCCGGCCACCGTGGCCATGATCATCAATTCTCCGGTGAACCCGACGGGTCGGGTGATCAGCCGGGAGGAGATCGATGGCCTGGTCGAGCTCGCCGACCGGCACAATCTCTGGATCATCTTCGATCAGGTCTATTCGGACCTGGTGCATGGGCCATCCTTCCCGTCGCCCCAGGGAACGGGAAAGGGCCGGGCGTTCACCTTCGTGGTGGACAGTTTCTCCAAGACATTCGGAATGACCGGCTGGCGACTGGGTCATCTGGCGGTGCCGCCGGGGCTCACCAAGCCGATCAGCCGCTTCATGCAGCATTCCGTCTATTGCGTGCCGGGGGCGGTGCAGGCGGCCGGGCTCAAGGCGCTCGAACTCTATGACGAGGTGGTGCCGGGCTACCGCGCCATGTTCCGGCGTCGGCAGGGCGATGCGGCCGCGCGCCTCGATGCGGTTGCCGGCATCCGCTGCACCGCGCCGGATGCCTCCTTCTATCTATTCCCGGCGGTCGATACGGACGACCGGGCGCTCGCCGCCCGCTGGCTCGACCAGCTCGACGTGGCGACCGTTCCGGGCTCGGCCTTCGGTAGCGCTGGCGCCGGGCATCTGCGCCTCAGCGTGACGGCATCGGACGAGGAGATCGACGAAGCCCTCCGGCGGATCGCCGCGGCGGGCCTCGCGTGAGGGTAGATGAGGGCGACATGACATCCGGTCTCATCGACATTCCCTGCACGCTGATGCGCGGCGGCACCTCCAAAGGCCCATTCTTCCTCGCGTCCGACCTCCCGACCGACAGCGAAACGCGCGCCAAGGTGCTGCTTGCTGCGCTGGGCTCGCCGGATGTCCGGCAGATCGACGGGGTCGGCGGGGCAGATCCGCTGACCAGCAAGGTAGGCATCGTCTCAAGCTCGCAGCGCGGGGATGTCGATCTCGATTTCCTGTTCGCCCAGGTCAGCGTGGACAAGGCCCTGGTCGATACCACACCCAACTGCGGCAACATGCTGGCCGCTGTCGTGCCCTTTGCCATCGAGCGCGGGCTTATTTCCCCGAGCGCGGACCGGACGACGGTGCGCGTGCTGACGCTGAACACCGGAACCATGGCCGACATCACGGTGCAAACGCCGGGCGGCCAGTTGACCTACGTGGGTGATACGCGGATTGACGGCGTGCCTGGCGGCCACGCGCCCATATCCATCGCATTTCGGGATACCAGCGGATCCGTCTGCGGGGCCCTACTGCCCACGGGCAAGTCCATGGACATCATCGACGGTGTTCCCTGCACGCTCATCGACAATGGCATGCCGGTGGTGGTGCTGCCGGCGCACAGCCTCGGCATCTCCGGTTATGAGAGCCGCGACGCGTTGAATGCGGACAAGGCGCTTGCCGCCAAGCTGGAGCCTATCCGTCTCAAGGCCGGCCGCATGATGGGGCTCGGCGACGTCGCAGAGAAGCCGATCCCTAAGATGACGCTGATCTCGCCGGCGCGGGCCGGTGGGGCAATCAATACCCGCACCTTCATCCCGCATGTGTGTCACGCCAGCATCGGCGTTCTGGGCGCGGTCACGGTTGCCACCGCCTGTGCGCTGGAAGGCTCGATCGCCCACGAGATGGCGGGTCGGCCTACGGCAGGGCTCCTGTCGATCGAGCATCCCAGCGGGGAGTTCACCGTGGACCTCGACATCGGGATGACGACGGACGGTCCACAAGTGCGCAAGGCGGCGCTGATCAGGACGGCGCGGCGGCTGTTCGCCGGCGCCGTCGCCATCCCTCGCTCCGCATGGCCGGAGGCGGGGCAAGGCAACCGGTTTCAAGACGGCAAGATACGGATGGGAGACGCCGCATGACTGCAAAGACGGGGCTCATTGTCAGCGCCCATTCAGCTGACTTCGTGTGGCGAGCGGGCGGCGCCATCGCCTTGCATGCGGAGCGCGGCTATCACGTCCGGGTCGTCTGCCTCTCCTTCGGCGAGCGCGGCGAGTCCGCCAAGCTGTGGCGCGAGCGGGGGATGACGGAAGAGGTGGTCAAGCGCGAACGCCGCAAGGAGGCGGAAGCGGCCGCCGCGATCCTCGGCTGCGAGGTCGTGTTTCTCGACCGCGGCGACTATCCGCTCACCGTGGATCGGGAACTGCTGTTCACCCTGGTCGACCATTTACGCGACCTGCAGCCGGCCTTCGTGCTGTCGCACTCCTTGGCTGACCCCTACAATTTCGACCACCCGCTGGCCACGCACCTGACGCAGGAAGCGCGGATCATCGCTCAGGCCCACGGTCACAAGCCCGGCAGTGCGGTGCTTGGTGCCCCGCCGGTTTATCTGTTCGAGCCGCACCAGCCGGAGCAGTGCCAGTGGAAGCCGGACGTGTTCCTCGACATTGGCCCAGTCTGGGAGAAGAAGCGCCGGGCCTTCGAATGCATGGCCGCGCAGGAGCATCTTTGGGAATATTACACCCGCGCGGCCCTGCAGCGCGGCAACCAGGCCGCCCGCAATACCGGGCGCAAGGTGGTCTATGGGGAAGCCTATCAGCGAGTGTTTCCCGATCTCGCCGAGGTGCTGGGATGAGGCCGGTCGCGATCCGCAATATCCCGCGCGTCGAAGCGAGCGTCGTTGCCGAGCTCGGCGCGGCGGGGGTGGCCACGGTGCATGAAGCACAGGGCCGCACCGGGCTCGCCAAGCCCTATCTGCGGCCGGCCTGGCCCGGTGGTGCCGCCGCCGGCAGCGCCGTCACGGTGCTGGCCCGTCCGGGCGACAATTGGATGATCCATGTGGCGGTGGAGCTGTGCCGGCCCGGCGACATGCTCGTGGTCGGCCTCAGCTCCGACAATTACGACGGCATGTTCGGCGAGCTCCTGGCCACCTCGCTCATGGCGCGCGGGGTGCGTGGGCTGGTCATCGATGCGGGCTGCCGGGACGTGGCGAGCCTGCGGGAGATGGGATTTCCCGTGTGGTGCCGCACCGTCAGCGCTCAAGGCACCGTCAAGGCATCGCTCGGCGCGGTCAACATTCCAGTGGTGGTTGCCGGCGTGCTGGTGAACCCGGGCGATGTGGTTATCGCGGATGATGATGGCGTGGTCTTCGTCCCGCGAGCGGGTGCGGCTGATGTCGCGAAGAAATGCGCGGAACGCCTGGCCAAGGAAGAGGCGGTGCGCAAGCGACTCAAGTCCGGCGAGCTCGGCCTCGACATCTACGGAATGCGTGAGGCCTTGGCCGCCCAGGGCCTGGTTTATGTGAATGAGGCGAGCGAGCTGGAACGGCCCGCGGCCGCGCTGAAGGAGGGGCAATGACCCGCTGGTCGCAAACTGTCGTCGACGTGCTCAAGCGCAACGACATCCGGCTTGTTGCTTATGTGCCGGACAAGGTGCTCTCGCCGCTGATAAGGGCGGTGGAAGCGGATGGCTTCTTCACGGCCTTCCCAACCACGCGCGAGGAGGAGGCGGTCGGCATCGTCTGTGGCAGCTGGATGGGCGGCCTGCGCGGCATCGTGCTCATGCAGACCAGCGGCTTTGCCACGGTCGGCAATGTAATCGCCTCGCTGGCGGTTCCCTATCAAATTCCGTTGCTGATGATGATCTCCGAGCGGGGCACCCTCGGTGAATTCAACCTTGGGCAGGCGATCGTGTGCCGCACCATGCGGCCGCAGCTGGAGACGCTTGGCATCGAGCATCACACGCTCGCGCGGTTCGACGAGCTCGACTTCCAGGTCGACCGCACCATCGCTCAGGCCATCGCGACACAGGCACCGGCCGCTCTGATCCTTTCGCCGCTGCTGACCCATCCCTCACGACAGGACAGCGCCTCATGACGCCCGCATCCACAGCGGACAACGCCCGCATGAACCGGCTCGATCTCACCGCCCGGCTCGTGGCCAAGCTCACCCATGAGGAAGCGGTGATCGGCGGCATCGGCAACAACAATTTCGACCTGTGGACGGCGGGTCGGCGGCCGCAGAATTTTTACATGCTCGGCAGCATGGGCCTTGCCTTTCCAATCGCCCTCGGCGTCGCTCTGGCGCAGCCCAAGCGGCGGGTGGTGGCCATCGAGGGAGACGGCTCGCTGCTCATGCAGCTCGGCTGCCTCGCCACCATCGGCATGCTGAAGCCAGCCAACCTCACGCTTCTGGTGATGGACAATGGCTGCTACCAGATCACCGGATCGCAGCCCACCGCTACCCGCCACGGCACCGATCTGGTGGCGGTGGCGCGCGGCTGCGGCCTGCCGGACAGCCGATGGGCTTCCGATCCCGACCATTTTGAAACGCTCCTCGATGAAGCGCTACGCGCTGACCGTCCGCATCTGATCGCGGCGAAGATCGACGATGCGCCTGGCGGCGGTCCCACGGACCGGGACCCCAGCTGGATCCGCGACAGCTTCATGCGTGGTCTCGGCACCCGCCGAACGGCCGGCCAATGATGCCCTGCGGCGGCACCATACGCTCGTTCATTGCCGGTGCGTTCCATGGCGGCGGCGGTGTCTTCCCGGTGCTCGACAAATATCGGGGCACGATCCTGGCGGACGTCGAAACCGCAGATGCCGCCAATGTGGACCTGGCCATAGCCACGGCCGAGCGGGCGTCCCGGACCGACGTGCCGCCGCCCTCCCGGCGCTTCGAGTTTCTGGCGAAGGCGGCCCGGTTTCTTGCCGATCGGCGCGACGTCTTCGCCGAAACGATGATCGCCGAAGCGGGCTTCACCCGGGCCGATGCAGCGAACGAGGTGGATCGGGCGGTGCTCACCCTGAGCCTCTGCGCGGAGGAGGCGCGTCGCCTGGTGGGCGAGGTCGTGGCCTTCGGCGCGTCGCCCGGACAGGAGAACCGCATCGGCTTCACCATCCGAAGCCCGATCGGGATCGTCTGCGCCATAACACCGTTCAACTCGCCGCTGAACGTGGTGCTGCACAAGATCGGGCCGGCGTTTGCCGCAGGCAATGCGGTGATCCTGAAGCCCTCGGGCTTCACGCCGCTCTCCGCGGTGATGATCGCAGAGCTCCTGGTCGAGGCGGGGCTGCCTGCGGGCCTGCTCGCGGTGCTCCATGATGCGGATGGCGAGGCCGCACGCCTGTTGCTGGCGGATCAACGGATCGGGTTCTACACCTTCACCGGCAGCACCCGCACGGGGCGCCTGATCCAGGCTGCGGCGGGGTTGCGCCGCACCCAACTCGAGCTGGGCAGCATCGCCAGCACCATCGTCTGCCGCGATGCAGACCTCGGCCGGGCAATTCCGAAGATTGCCAATGCCGCTTTCCGCAAGGCCGGGCAGGTCTGCACGTCGGTGCAAAGGCTCTATGTGGAGCGGCCCCGTTACGAGGAGGTGCTCTCGGCGCTGGTGAGCCAGACCCAGGCCATGCCGGCGGGCGATCCGCGCGCTGTGGAAACGCGGGTCGGCCCGATGATCTCCGAGGCTGCGGCCCGGCGGATCGAAGCCTGGGTCGAGGAGGCGAGGGCGGCGGGCGCCTGCAGCCGCTGCGGTGGATTTCGGCAGGATGCAGTCTATGCGCCTACGATCCTCACCGAGGTGCCTCCTGGCGCCAAGGTTCTGGAGCAGGAGGTGTTCGGGCCGGTGCTCTCGGTCATTCCCTTTGATCATCTCGACGAGGCGATTAATGCCGCCAATGCCAGCCCATACGGCCTTTTGGTGGGCCTGTTCACCCGGGATTTGAGTGCAGCGTTGCCGGCGGCGGCGAGACTGCGCTTCGGCTCGGTGCATATCAACGAGACGTCGAGCGCCCGGGCCGACGGCATGCCGTTCGGCGGGGTCAAGGACAGCGGCTTCGGGCATGAGGGCCCGCGCTATGCGATCCGCGAATACACCGAAGAACGCCTGATCACCCTCAATCCCTGACGGCGGCCAGGCTTGCCATTGGCCGGTACTGGCGCGGCCCCACGCCCCACCGACAACAGCTCAGACGGCGAGTTGCGCCAAGGCCGCGAGGCTCCTGCCGAGAGTCTCCGTCACATTCGCCAGATGGTCCCGCATCGCCTTTTCGGCCCGGTCGCCGTCACCGGCGCAGATAGCGGTGACGATCTCGGTATGCTCCCGCAGCGACTGATGGATGCGGCCGGGATAGAGGATCGTGCGGAACTGAAAGCGGACCAGCTGCGAATTCAACATGGCGAGCAGCCGGCTGGCGGTCTCATGGCCGGAAATCTTGCGGATCTCCGCGTGCAGCCGCCCATTATGGCCGGAATAGCCGGTGAAATCCTCCTGGTCGATGGCATCCCGCATGTTCTGCAGGATTTCGCGCAGCCGGTCGTGGTCGGCGCTGGTGGCCTTCTCCGCGGCCTGTCGCGCGATCAGCGATTCGAGCGCAGTGCGGACCTGGAGGATCTCCAACGCCTCGCGCTCGCTGATGACGCGCACGCGCGCGCCCCGGTTTGGCTCCGAGACGACCAGTCCCTCCTGCTCGAGCTTGCCCAGCGCCAGTTTCACATTGGAGCGGTTGGTACCGAGCCAGGCGGCGAGCTCCGTCTCCACCAGACGCTGGCTCGGCATGAAATGGCCGGTTTCGATCGCCCGTCTCAGCACTGCCGTGGGATCAGGCTTGTCATTCTTCGTCCTTGCCACGTTGCCTCGCCTCGCTAGTGGATTCCGCTTGAAGCATCACGCATCCGCTTCTGCTGGTTTGCGCGTCCCGGCTTTCAAGATCAAGTCGAGCGTTTCCAGCCAGACCTCGTCGCTGCGCATTCTCAAGCGTGGATCGCTATCCGCGACATCCGCCGCCCAGTCCTGGCGCCGCGCGGTTGCCAGCGACATTGCCGGCTCCACCCCCGCCTCCCTGAGGGTTGAAGCGACCTCGCGCATCTCGGCGGCGCGCCGGCGTCCGTGCACGAGCGACCGGCCGATCTGGTAGCCGGCATAGCGGTGCCAGTCCGTTCCGGGGAAGGTGTCACGCAACGAGGCCAGCACCGCATCCTCCACCCCGTGAGCACGGGCGGCCAGGAAGGCTTCGGCGCACAGCGCCTCGATGCCTTTGATGATGACGCTGCGGCACATCTTCGTTGCGGAGGCAACGCCGATCTCGTCGGATATGACCTTCAGGTTCATGCCGAAGCCGGCGAGCATGTCCGGTATCACGCGAGCACGCCGCCCGGCCAGCAGGATGGGAACGGCGAGGCCATGGGGCGGCACCGGTGCCATCACGGCGCCATCCACATAGTGAATGCCGGCCTTTTCGAGCGCCGCTGCGCTCTCCTTCTTGGTTCCGGGCGACACGGAGTTGAGGTCGAGAAAGATTTGACCCGAGCACATCACCTTGCTGGCATCCTCCGCAACATCACGGGAAGCGGCCGCCGTGACCAGCGAAATCACCAGCTCCGCGCCTTGCACCGCCCGTTGGAGGGAGGGGAGGAATTCGATCCCTTGCGCCCGCAGGCCAGCCGTTCGGCGCCGGAACGCGTCCGAGGTCTCCAGGATGTCGTAGGCGCGAACATGAGCCTTAAGGGCGAATCCGCTGGCAAAGATCGTTCCGGCTTCGCCGATCCCGATGATTGCAATCGAACCTGTCATGCGTGAGGTCACCTTTCGCAGCCGCTGATTGTCATCAATCCAGTTGGCAATGTCAAACTTTATCCTGGCAGCTGAACTTTCCCGATATGGAACTTACGGATGATTGTTGACAAAATTGCTGACATTGAGTTCAATGCCGACCTGATCCAAGGAGGGGCGCGTGCCACTGCATTTCACCCAACAGGAATTTGCCGAACGCCAGGCGGCGACATTGTCGCTGATGCAGGCACAGGGGCTGGACGGCCTGCTCATGTTCCGTCAGGAGAGCATGTATTACCTGACGGGCTACGACACGTTCGGCTACGTCTTCTTCCAATGCCTCGTCCTCCGCGCTGACGGCCGCATGGTGCTGCTGACCCGGGCGCCCGATGCGCGCGCGGCCCGCTACACCTCCAATATCGAGGATATCCGCATTTGGGTGGATGCGCCGGAGGCCGAGCCGGCTTTCGAGCTCAAGGCCATTGTTCGGGAGCTGGGCCTCGGCGGACGGCGCCTGGGCATCGAGTGGGACGCCTATGGCCTGACCGCGCAGAACGGACGGCGGGTGGCGGCCGCCCTGGAAGGGTTCTGCCGGCTCGAGGATGCATCCCTGCTGGTCACGCGCCAGCGCGTGGTCAAGCGCCCGGCTGAGATCGCCTATGTGCGCAAGGCCGCGGAACTCGCCGATGCGGCCTTGGCCGAGGGCCTGAAGCTCGCCAGGCCCGGCGCCTTCGAGGGTGACATTCTCGCCGCCCTGCAGGGTGCCGTGTTCAAGGGGGATGGGGACTATTCGGGCAACGAATTCATTATCGCCTCAGGCCCGGGTGCTCATCTCGGCCGGTACACCTCCGGTCGCCGCCATGTCGCTGCGGGCGAACAGCTCACCATCGAGTTTGCCGGCGTCTACCGCCATTACCATTCCTGCCTGATGCGGGTGATCACCATCGGCAAGGCCAATGCCCGCCAGATCGAGATCCACCGCCGGGCCATGGACGCCATGGCGGCCGCAACCGCGGCGCTGCGGCCGGGCGACCCGGTCGGCAATGTGTTCAACGCCTATATCGCCAATATCGAAAGGGCAGGGTTTCTCGAAAACAATCTCAACGCCTGCGGCTACAGCCTCGGCACGACATTCTCTCCCAACTGGATGGACTGGCCGATGCTCTATCGCGACAACCCGGTCATCGCCGAGCCCGGGATGGTGTTCTTCATGTTCATTCCCATCACCGACAAAGGCGTCACCGCCGTTCCCGGCGAGACGTTCCTGGTGACAGAGACCGGGTGCGAAAGGCTCGGCAAGGCCGCCATCACCTTCGACACCGAGAGCCAGGGAGGCGCCTAATGCCCGCGAACTATCCTTTCAATCGCATCCACCACATCCACGTGGTGGTGCGCGACATGGCGAAGGTCGAGGCTTTTCTCAACACGATCGGTATCACGCTCACGGATTATGAGCACCCCGGCAATTACACGCTGCTCGAGGGTAACGAGGCGGAGGCCCTGGCGGCGATCCACTACAAGTTCGCCAGGATCAACGGGGTCGACCTGCAGTTCATGTCGCCCAAGGACGACCGGCCCAGCCGCCACAAAACGTTCCTCGAGACCCGCGGCCAAGGGGTCTATAGCGTGGGCTTTCTGGTGGACGACGTGGATGCCGCCGAGGCCAAGGGCCGCGCTATGGGGCTGAAGGTGGAGCAGAAAGGCCGGCATGAGGATGGCTGGGGCTTCACCTATTTCGACACGGCCGACCTGCTCGGCATCAACCTGACGGTCCGTCAGAACCCGTTCAGCGAGCGGACCTGACCCTCCGCGCGCATTCTTCGAACAGCAATATGGGAGGCCGCCCCAGCGCGGCAGTTTCATGACTGCGAATTGTGACGTGATCGTTGTCGGCGCGGGCAACGCGGCGCTGTGCGCGGCGCTTGCCGCTCGGGAGACGGGCGCCCGTGTCCTGGTGCTGGAGAGCGCACCCGAGGCCGAGCGGGGCGGCAATACACGCTTCACCGCCGGTGCCATGCGGGTCGTCTATGACGGGGTCGACGACCTCCAGTCCCTGATGCCCGATCTCACCGAAGACGAGAAGAACCGAACCGATTTCGGGACCTATCCCGCCGACCAGTTCCTCGACGATATTGGCCGCGTGACCCAGTACCGGAGCGATCCGGAGCTCGCGGATATCCTGGTGCGGCGCAGCCTCGACACCCTTCTGTGGATGCGCAGCAAGGGTGTGCGGTTTGCGCCGATCTATGGCCGGCAGGCGTTCAAGGTGGACGGTCGGTTCAAGTTCTGGGGCGGGCTGACGGTCGAGGCCTGGGGCGGCGGCCCTGGCCTGGTGGACGCTCTGTTTGCCGCTGCGGAGCGTGAGGGCATCGCGGTCCGCTATGGCTGCCGGGCGCGCGAGCTCATTTTGGAAGATGGCGCCGTTCGCGGGGTGGTGGCACTGGTCGAGGGCAAGCGCACCGACTTCCGCGCCGCAGCGGTCGTCCTTGCTGCGGGCGGTTTCGAGGCCAATGCGGAATGGCGAACCCGCTATCTCGGCCCCGGCTGGGACCTGGCGAAAGTCCGGGGCTCTCGTTTCAATCAGGGCGACGGGCTGCGCATGGCGCTCGATGCGGGGGCGCTCTCGGCCGGTAACTGGTCGGGCTGCCATGCTGTGGGCTGGGAACGCAACGCGCCGGAATATGGCGATCTCGCCGTGGGCGACAACTTCCAGAAGCACAGCTATCCCTTCGGCATCATGATCAATGGCCGCGGCGAGCGCTTCGTGGACGAGGGCGCCGATTTCCGGAATTTCACCTATGCCAAATATGGGCGGGTGATCCTGGAGCAGCCCGGGCAATTCGCCTGGCAGATCTTCGATCGCAAGGTCATCCATCTCTTGCGCGATGAATACCGGATCCGGCAGGTGACCAAGGTTGCAGCCTCCACATTGGAGGAGCTTGCAGCCCGGCTCGATGATGTGGACGGCCCGAATGCCTTGCGCGAGATCAGGGCCTACAACGCCGCGGTCGAGACCAGCATTCCGTTCAACCCCAACGTCAAGGACGGACGTTGCACGCGCGGCCTGCGCATCAACAAGAGCAACTGGGCCAATACGATCGATGAACCACCCTTTGAAGCTTATGCGGTAACCTGCGGCATCACCTTCACTTTCGGCGGCGTGAAGATCGACGAACGGGCGCGGGTGCTGAACGTGGCGGGGGAGCCCATCTCGGGTCTCTATGCGGCGGGCGAAATGGTCGGTGGCTTGTTCTACTTCAATTATCCTGGCGGCACCGGCCTGACCAGCGGTGCGGTCTTCGGGCGGATCGCCGGTGCAAGCGCGGGCGCGGCCTCCAGACAGGGCCGTTAGCTCCAGCGGTCCGCGAGATGGCAGGCGACCAGGTGGCCGGGCCGCACCTCCCGCAAGGTCGGCGCCTCGATGCGGCAGTGGTCCACCGCGCGGGGGCAGCGGGTGTGGAAGTGACACCCCGATGGCCGTCTAATGGGGCTCGGCACGTCACCGCCAAGTGGCCGCGGACGGCGGCGCTGGCGCGGGCGCGGCACCGGAACGGCATCGAGCAGCGCCTGGGTGTAGGGATGGAGCGGCGCGCTCATCATCACAGGCGTATCCGCCATCTCGACGATGCGCCCGAGATACATCACCGCGATACGATGACTGATCTGCTCGACCACCGCGAGGTCGTGGGCGATGAAGATGTAGGAGAGCTTGTACTCCTCCTGCAGATCCATAAGCAGGTTCACCACCTGGGCCTGGATCGAGACGTCCAGCGCAGACACCGGCTCGTCGCCGATGATCAGGCTGGGATTGACCGCGAGGGCGCGGGCAATGGCGATGCGCTGGCGCTGACCGCCCGAGAACTGGTGGGGATAGTCCTTCATCTGGTCGGGGCGCAGGCCAACGCGGCGGAACAGCTCGGCCACCGCCTCCGTTCTGCGCCCCTTGGCGAGCCCATGGGTGGCGAGGGGCTCGGCCACGATCTTGCCGGCCGGCATGCGGGGGTCGAGCGAGGAATAGGGGTCCTGAAACACCATCTGCATCTGCCGGCGCAGCGGCCGCAGGCTTGAGCGGCTAAGGCTGGTGATGTCCTCTCCCAGTAGACGGATCCGGCCGGCCGTCGGCTCCAGCAGCCGCAGGATGGTCTTGCCCGCGGTGGACTTGCCGCAGCCGCTTTCGCCCACCAGCCCCAGGGTTTCACCGCGGGCAACCGAGAACGAAATGCCATCGACCGCGTGGACGAAGTCGCGTGGCTTCCTCAAGAGACCACCGCCCACGGGGAAGCGCTTCACCAGATTTTCCACCACCAGGGTGGCCGCGGCCTCGGTTCCTGACGGGTTCATTGTGCCCCCGACGCGGCGACGATCTCCGAGTTCCAGCACGCCGCGCGCTGGCCGGGGCGCTTCTCGACCATGGGGGGCGGGGCTTCCCGGCATTGCGCGCTGGCGAAGGGGCAGCGTGGGGCAAAGGCGCACCCGGCCGGCAGCTGGTTGAGAGCGGGGACATTGCCTTCGATCTCCACCAGGCGCGTGCGGCCGCCGGACAGGGTGGATGACCCGAGCCGGGGGACAGAACCGAGCAGACCGCGGGTATAGGGATGGTGCGGTTGCTCGAACAGCTGCTCGACGCTGGCTTCCTCGACCGCCTTGCCTGCATACATCACCATCACCCGGTCGGCATTCTCGGCCACCAGACCGAGATCATGGGTGATCAGCACGATGGCCGTTTGCAGGCGCTCCTGCAGGTCGGTCATCAGGTCCATGATCTGGGCTTGGATGGTCACATCCAGGGCCGTGGTCGGCTCGTCGGCGAGCAGGATCTTCGGATTGCACGCCAGCGCGATGGCGATCATGACGCGCTGCCGCATGCCGCCGGAGATCTGGTAGGGAAAGTCGTGCACCCGCTGCTCCGGCTCCGGAATGCGCACCAGGCGCAGCATGGCGACGGCCTTGTCCAGGGCATCGCGGCGGCTCAAGCCCTCATGCAGAGTGATCACCTCGGCGATCTGCCGGCCGATGGTCATCATCGGGTTGAGCGAGGTCATCGGCTCCTGGAAGATCATGGAGATGTCCTTGCCGCGGATGGCGCGCATCTCCTCAGGCGAAAGCTTCACGAGATCGCGGCCGGCAAAGCGGACATGCCCGCCGGCGATGCGCGCCGACGGCGGCAGAAGCCTGAGGATCGACAGGGCCATCATGCTCTTGCCGCAGCCGCTTTCGCCGACCACGCCGAGGGTCTCGCCGCCATCGAGGTGAAACGACACCCCGTCCACCACGGCGATCTCGCCGGTGCGGGTGCGGATCCTGGTTTCCAGACCATCCACGTCCAGCACGCGCTTTGCCGGCTCAGCGTGCGGCGCCGTCTGGGTCGGGATGGCCTCATAGAGGCTGGCGCTGGTCATGGCCGGCTCCGTGAGGCCGGGTCGAGCATTTGGCGCAGGCCTTCGCCCATCATGTTGAAGCCCAGCACCGCAAGAAAGATCATGGTGGCGGGGATCAGCGGGTACCAGGGGGCAAGCTCGAGATATTGGAAGCCGACCTGCACCATGGAGCCCCAGGTGGAGGCGGGCGGCTGGGCGCCAAGCCCGATGAAGCTCAGGCTCGATTCGAGAATGATGGCGAAGCCCACGGCTAGCGATGACTGGACGATGACCGGGTTGATCGCGTTGGGCAGGATGTGCCGAATGATGATGAGAGGCGAGGAAACCCCGATCGATTCCGCCGCCTGGATGAATTCGAGATGCTTCAGGGACAGGACCTGACCCCTGATCAGCCGCGCGAAGGTGGGGACCGAGACGATCGCGATGGCGATGGTGGCGTTCACAAGCCCTGTGCCCAGCACGGCGGAAATGGTGAGCGCAAGCACCAGTGGCGGCAGCGCGATCAAGCTGTCGAGGACGCGCATGAACACCGTGTCGGTGGCACCGCCGAGATAGCCTGCGATCAGCCCGAGCGGCACGCCCATGGCGACCGACAGCAGAACGGCGCTCAGGCCTACGCTCAGCGAGAGTCGCGCGCCATAGAGCGACCGGCTGAAAATATCGCGGCCAAGCTCGTCGGTTCCGAACAGATGCGCGGCGCTCGGGGCCTGGAGCATGGCCATGTAGTCCATGGCCTCCGGTGAATACCGAGTGAGCCATGGAGCGAATATGGCGCCCAGGACGAGCACGGCCGCCAGAACGAGGCCGGCCATCAGCATGAGGTTGCGGGCAAGAAAGCCGCGAACGGCGAGAGAACGACTGCCCTGATAAGGTCTGGTGTCGCCGAGGATGCCGGGCCCGTCGCTTGCCATGGCCTACCTCGGCCGCAGGCGCGGGTCGAGCAGCCCATAGGCGATGTCGACCGCCATGGTCGCCAGAACCACGCAGAAGGTGATGAACAGCACCACCGCCTGAACGACGGGATAGTCGCGGCTTAAAATGGAGTCGACGAGCAGGCGGCCCACGCCCGGGATGGCGAACACCATTTCGGTCACCACCGCGCCGCTGAACAATGTTCCGAGCTGCAGGCCCAGTATGGTGACGATCGGCACCATGGCGTTGCGCAGGGCGTGGCGGATGATCACGCTGCGCTCCGACAGGCCCTTGGCGCGCGCCGTGCGGATGAACGGATGGTTCAGGACGTCGGCAAAGCTGGAGCGGGCCTGGCGGGTGATGACCGCGATCAGCGCCAAGCTGAGGGTTGCGGCGGGCAGGATGGTCGAGCGGACGCTTCTGCTGAGGTCAACCGCAGGCGAGACATAGCCGGAAATGGGCAGCCAGCCGGTCTTGAGCGCGATGCCATAGATCAAGAGGCCGCCCAGAAGGAAATAGGGCATGGCGGCCCCGATCAGCGCCAGGACCGTTCCCAGCCAGTCGAGCCAGGAATTCATCCGCGCGGCGCTGAGCGCGCCCAGGGGCACGGCGACCATGACCGCGAAGATCCAGGCGGTGAGGCCGATCTGGGCGGTGGGCAGAATGCGGGGCGCCACCACGTCCCAGACCGGCTGCCGGCCATGGATGGACCGGCCGAGATCGCCGGTGACCGCGTTCTTCACCCAGATCAGGTATTGAACGGGAAGGGGCTGGTCGAGCCCGTACTGCTTCCTCAGTGTCGAGATGGTTTCCTCGCTGACCTCGGAATGCTCGCCGATGAGCATCAATACCGGATCGCCCGGCAGGATCCGCATCAATACGAAGATGATGACCGAGGTCAGGATCAGAACCGGGATCGTCGCGGCAAATCTCTGGGCAATGAACTTGACCATCTCGTCAGGCCGCTACGCTTTCCGCTCTCCTCCGCAAGGCTTCGGGGAAAACCTCCTCTGCGAAGGCGCGCACCACGGATCCCAGTTTTCCACCAGGCACCGCATGCGGCCGCAGGGTGAGCTGCGTGACACGCGGATGCAGCGCCCGGGCGAGCTGCTCGCTCACCCGCCGGGGATTGCCGGCGAGCACCATGGACTCCACCACGTCGACCGGCAGGAGAGACGACGCCTTGGGGAGATCTGGGCCATCTTGCATCTTGGCCACCTCGATGAAGGCTTCGGGCAAGGTGACGCCCAGCTCGTCCAGATAATCCCAGTGCGGATACTGGCTGATCAGTCGCGAGGCCACGCGCCGGCGCATCACATCCAGTGCCTTCTCGTCGTCATCGTCGATACAGGCCTCTACGCGCAAGCCGATATCCAGACTGTCCGGCGAACGCTGCGCCTTGACAAGGCCTTCAGTAAGCTTGCCGACGTAGAAATCGAAGGCCTTGGGATTGAGCGTGTTGGCGATCAATACCCCATCGGCGATCTCTCCGGCCAGGCGGGTCATTTGCGGTCCATGGGTGGCGAAATAGACGGGGATCTCCTCGCGTACCGGCTTGAAGCTGAAACGGCCGCCGTCGATCGACACGACCTTGCCTTGCGACGTCACCTTTTCACCGCGGGTGAGCGCGCGGATCATGGTGACGGTCTCGCGCATGGCGGCGATCGGCAGCACGCGCTCCAGGCCGAGCTCCTTGAAACCGGCGCCGCCGGTGCCGAGGCCGAGCACGGCGCGGCCGTTGCTCACCTCATCCAGCGTGGCCATGGCGGCGGCCGTAATGGCGGGATGGCGCGAATAGGGGTCGGTGACCCCCGGTCCGATCTTGAGGGATGTCGTGTTCAGGGCAACAGCGGTGAGCCCCACGTAGCATTCCCGGGCGAAGCGCACGTCGGTGTACCAGAGATAGTGATAGCCGAGGTCTTCGGCTTCACGAGCGATCTCGACCAGCTCACTGATCGGACCTTCGGAAAACAGCAGAATACCGAGTGTGGGCTTCACCTTGATCTCCTCCTCCGGCGCGGGTGGTCAGCGTTGCTGCGTCTTGGAGAATTCGGGGGCGCCGCCGATCACCCAGTCTTCCCTGGTGAAGTTGTCGAACATCACGTTCACCGCTTCCCGCTTGGAGCCGGCGATCTCGACCAGCGCGGTGGTGATCGCCTCGGCGATCTTGCGCTTCTGCTCCGGAGAACGGCCTTCATAGAAACAAACCCGCACGACTGGCATCTGATTTCAATCCTCACGCTTGCCTGCTCTGGTTGGCGCGATGGCTTGCATCTCGACCGGCCGGGCAGGCATCCGGCCGGTCAGCGACAGGTTCAGGCGAGCTCAGGCTTCGAGCCACAGCTCGGCGAAGTTGATGATGCCGTCGGCCGCGTGGTGGAAGCCCTTGACCTTGGGGTTCAGCCCCTTGAAGTCCGAGCTGTAGTGCCAGGGCACATAAACGGCGTCCTCGTTCATCAGCGCGGAGATCTTGCGGAACGCGTCGCGGCGTTCTTCCTCTGTGCGGCCGGCGCGCTCGGCCTGGATGAGCTTATCCATCTCCGGGTTCGAATAGCCGTGATACTTGGCATAGGAGCCCTCGGATCCGAGCAGGATGGCGAGGTACTGGTCCGGATCGGGCCGGTAGCCCCACCAGCCCTGCGCGTCCATCGGCATGTTCCCTTCGCGCAACATGTTGCGATAACCGGCGCTGTCGATCTGCTCGATATTGACCTTCACGCCAATCTCGGCGGCATTGGCCTGGAAGATTTGGGTGGCGCGCTGCTTGACCGGATCGGGTTGCAGGGGCGCGCCGATCACGATGGGGGTGTCGAGGCCGGAGTCCTCGATCAGCCGCTTGGCCTTGTCCACGTCGCGGGTGAAGGGCTTGTAGTTGGGGTCGTAGAACGGGCTGCCGGGCAGGATGCCGTCATAGCCGATCTCACCGGTGCCGAAATAGGCAACCTGGTGGAGGGCCTGCCGGTCGATGGCCCATTGGAAGGCCTGGCGGAAGGCCTTGGACTTGCCGGGATACTGGTCGCGCAGGTTGAAGCCGAAATATTCCCAGCGGAAACCGGGCTTTTCGGAGACCACGAACTCGTTGGCCGCGCGCAGCCGCTGGATGTCCTGCAGCGGCAGGGCCTCGGCGATCAGCACCGAGCCCGCGCGCAGCTCCGACAGGCGCGTGCTGTCGGTCGGCACCGGGCGCAGGATCACCTGGTCGAGGTAAGGCTTGCCCTCCTGCCAATAATCACCGTTCTTCTCGAGGACCGTGCGGTTGTCCTTGCTGTATTCCGCGAGCTTGAACGGACCGGTGCCGCTGGGATGCAGGCCATAGTCCAGCCCGTGTTTCTGGAAGGCGGTAGGCGAGCCGATGCAGCCCGTCACATCGGTGAACGGAAACAGGAAGGCCGCGAAGGGGTATTTGGTGGTCATCTTCACGGTATTGGCATCGACCGCCTCGATCGTATCGAGGGCGGTGATCTCGCCGCCGCGGATCGAGCCGGTATCCTTGTCGCGAATGCGATCGATGTTGAATTTCACCGCCTCGGCATCGAACGGGGTGCCGTCGTGAAACTTGATGCCCTGGCGCAGTTTCAGCAGATAGGTTTTCTCGTCCGGCTGTTCCCATGATTCCACCAAGCCGGGCGCCAGGCGACCTTCCCGGATGGTGAACAGGGTATCGTGGACTGCGCGTGTCGTGGCGCGACCTTGCAGATTTCCGGTGAGGTGCGGGTCGAGTGTGAGCGGATCGGCGAAGATTGCGGCAGTGAGCGAGCCCCCCGGCTTGGCGGCGGCCGGTGCCGATCCTTGGGCGCAGAGGCTCTTAGGCAGCAGCAATGCAGCCGTCGACGCTGCCGATAGTGACAAGACACTTCGCCTGCTAAACATCCTCACCTCCTCCATTAGTATTTTTCGGTTTAGCCAACTTGTATTGGCCCGGAGACATTTTCGTCTCGCAAGCATTTCACGGGGCAGTTTGACGTCTGGTCCGCGAAGATGCTTTGCCTATTTCCCCTTACTGCCGGAATGATATGGCCGCCTCCTGGCCTCAACAACAAAAGATAATCAGAGGGCTTTGCCTTAGACGAGCTTATGCCAGGCGCCTTTCAGCTAAGAGGGGTGCGCTCCGCTCACCGCGTTGGCCGCAACGGAAAGTCCGTGATCCGAAAGTTGACGTGATGGACCTCGCCCTCAAACAAGCCCTTGAAGCTGTCCACGTCCTGGGCCGAGATCCGCCGCGTTTCCTTGCGCTCGTCGGAGGCCATGCACAGGTCCATGTCCTCTTGGGTGTCGAAATAGAGCTCGAAGGCATGGAAGTATCTCGGCGGCTCGGTCAGGAACGGTGTACCGTCGCTCTTCAGCAGCTTCAGGTCCTTGAGCCGCGGCCATTCCGCCACCATGGGCAGGTGCACGTCGCTAACATAGGTTTCGAAGCGCTCGCGCTGTTCCGGCACGGTGCCCATGTAGAGCGCGCAGCGGGCAAAGGCGCCGGTCAGGTCCTGCTTGGGGGAGGGATCGCGGTCCTTGCAGGGGAAGGCGGTGATGTCGAACACCATGTGCAGAACCTCGCCCTGGAAGAGATCGCGGAAGCGGGGGCGATCGGCAAGGCTGATGCGCTTGGTCTCCTCGCGCGCCTCCGACCCGAGCGAGCGGCTGAGCGCTGCCTTGTCGTCATAGAACAGCTGGAAGCAGTGATAATATTGCGGTGCCTCGCCGAGATAGGGCTCATGATTGTTGAGCAGGAGCCGCAAGGCCCGCAACTCGGGCCATTGCGCCACCAGCGGCAGATGCACGTCCCTGACATAAGCGTCGAACGCTTCCCGGTTCGCCGGGTCTACCGTGCCCTTGTAATAGGCGGCCAGCACGATCATGGCGTCTCGTCTCCCCTAGTCCGCGATGGTGGATGACATGGGCGCCAGCGCGGCCGGCCGGCGCTCCCGGTGATATTTTTGGGCGGCCGGTGTGGCGACGGGCGCAGTGAGCGGGGCTGCCGCAAAGGAGGCTTCGCGCCGTTCCGGCGGTACCGGCCCGTAAAGGGTGGTGCGCTGCTGGGGGATGCGGCCGATCGCGGTGATCAGGCGCTCCATGCGGGCAGGGGCCATCTCCTGGCCGTGGGACGCGCCGGCCGCCTTGGAGATGGTCTCGTTCATCAGGGTGCCGCCTAAGTCGTTCGCTCCGGCTTGCAGGCAGAGCTTGGCACCTTCCTCGCCCATCTTGACCCAGGAGGTCTGGATGTTCCGGATGTGCGGGTGAAGCGTAAGCCTTGCCACCGCATGCATGAGCAGCGCCTCGCGCAAGGTGGGACCGGAGCGCGCGCGACCCTTGAGGTAGATGGGCGTCTCCATGGGCACGAAGGGCAGGGGAACGAATTCGGTGAAGCCGCCGGTGCGCTTCTGCAGGTTGCGGATATGGATGAGGTGGCGCGCCCAGTGGCGGGGGTGATCCACATGGCCGAACATGATGGTGGCGGTGGTGCTGAGCCCGACCGCATGCGCCGTCTCCACCACCTCCAGCCATTGCGCGGTGGTGAGCTTGTCCGGACAGATGATGCGCCGGACCTCGTCGTCGAGGATCTCAGCCGCGGTGCCCGGCAGTGTGCCCAGCCCTTCCGTCTTCAGGGCAGTGAGGAAGTCCCGCACCGAAAGGCCGAGGGTTGCCGCGCCCTGCCAGATCTCCAGAGGCGAGAAAGCGTGGATGTGAATGTCTGGGGTGGCGGCTTTCAGGGCGCGCAGGATGCCGAGATAGGTCTCGCCGGTATAGTCGGGGTGAATGCCGCCTTGCAGGCACACTTCGGTGGCCCCGCGATCCCAGGCCTCGCGGCTGCGCCGGCAGATCTCGTCATGGTCGAGATCGTAGGGGCGGCCGCGCAGGTTCTCGCTGAGCTTGCCCTTGGAGAAGGCGCAGAACTGGCAGCGGTAGGAGCAGACATTGGTGTAGTTGATGTTGCGGTTCACCACATAACGCACGATATCGCCCACCTGGGCGCGCCGCAGGTCGTCCGCCGCCTGATAGACGCGCTCGGCATCGGCGCCACGTGCCGCGAAGAGCAAAACGATCTCGGCTTCAGTAAGGTCGTCGCCCGCGACGGCCTTGGCCAAGGTGTCGGCCAGGGCTGTGCGCGGTGGGGAGCCAATGCCGATGGGAGTGGCCCGCATATGCTCGCGCATTTCGACCGGCCGGCGCGCGGGCGCGCCCGGCATCCAGCGACAGGCGCGGGCGAAGCCTTCCGCATCCGCCTGGCGCAGGGTGGGCGTCGTTATGGCGGGGTCGAGCCAGCGCGCGGCGTCACGCACATACTGGGGATAGATGGCCAGCCGCTCGGTGAGCACCTTGCCGGCGGCAGCGGTCGCCTGTGCCAGACGCTCGATCTCGGGCCAGGGCGCCTCGGGATTGACATGATCGGGCGTGACCGGAGACACGCCGCCCCAATCGTTGATGCCGGCCGCGATCTGCTGCTCCAGGGCGCCGGCGCTGAGATTGGGCGGCGCCTGGATGTTCATGGCCGGGCCGAACAGGATGCGCGCCACCGCAATGGTCCACAGATGATCCTCGAACGACGGCTCTGGGGCTGCAGCCATCCGTGTGCCCGGCTTGGCCCGGAAGTTCTGGACGATGATTTCCTGCAGGTGGCCATGGCGCTGGTGCAGGTCGCGCAGGGCAAGCAGCGCCTCGATCCGCTCGCGCCTTGTCTCGCCAATGCCGATGAGGATGCCGGAGGTAAACGGCACTTGGGCCTCGCCCGCCGCAGCGATGGTGGCCAGCCGCACCGTGGGATGCTTGTCGGGCGAGCCGAAATGGGGGCCGCCGCGCGCGCTCAGCCGGTCCGCGCTGGTTTCCAGCATGATGCCTTGCGACACGGAGACTTTGCGCAAATCGGCGATCTCGGTGGGCGAGAGCACGCCGGGATTGAGGTGGGGCAGGAGCCCTGTTTCCTCAAGGACGAGTCTCGCCATTTCCGCGAGATAGGAGAGGGTGGTGTCATGACCCAGTGCAGCAAGCGCTTCACGCGCAACCCGGTAGCGCAGCTCCGGCTTGTCGCCGAGGGTGAACAGGGCCTCATGGCAGCCGGCCCGTGCGCCGGCGCGGGCAATGGCCAGCACGGACTCGGGCAGCAGATAGGGTGCCTCGATCCGCCGCGGCGCCTTGGCGAAGGTGCAGTAGTGGCAGGTGTCGCGGCACAGCTGAGTCAAGGGGATGAATACCTTGCGGGAATAGCTGACGATGTCGCCGTGGCCGTCGTCGCGCAGGCGGGCGGCGAGCCTCATCAGCTCCGCAGTATCGGAGACATCGGCCAGGCGGAGGGCATCCTCGGGGCTTGGCAGCCGGTCCGCGGCCCATAGGCGGCCAAATCCGGCGATATCGTCCGTCATAGTGCGGCCTGCCTGGTCGCCTCGGGAAGCTGTCCTGCCGCTGCTTCGGCGCGCAGCAGGCGGTGGGTGGCTGTATTGCCCCTCCGTGCCATGAGCCGTTCGAGATCGGCCGGGTGGTCGATGTCGAGCCCGAAGCCGGGGCTGATCACGATGCGCGGCTCCAGCCCGAGCGCCCGGACCCGGCGGCAGTGCTCGGCAAAGCTATTGTCGCCGAAGGCGAGGGGAACCACTTCGGGCGGCGTGCTGAGAATGGCGTTGCTGCCATTGCGATCATGGGCCGGAACGATGGTGAACGACGGGGCAGGCCGACGCGTCGCGATCAGCTGGGCGATTTCATCTGGCGTGACCAAGGGAATATCGGCCGGCATGGTCAGCATGCCTTCCGCCCCTTCGTCGGCGAGCACCCGAGCCGCCATCATGACGGCGTCTGTATGGCCGGCATCGGCCTCAGGCTGCAGGATGCGGACACCGTGGTGCCTGGCAAGAGCGGCAGCCTCGGTATCGCAGGTGACCACCATGACACCGGCGAGCGACGTGACCGCCGTCAAGGCGGAGAGGACGTCCTCAGCCATAGTCAGGGCCAATCGGCGCCTGAACGCCGCGGCGTACTGGCCGGACAGGCGCTGCTTGGCCGCAGACAAGGTCTTGATCGGCAGCACCGCCCAAATGGCATTGCCGCTGCGTCCCTCAGATATGCCCCGAGGCGCGGTCATCTCGGCTCACCCGAAGGCCCGGCGCAGGCGGGGCATGACATGTTCCGCGAACAGCTTGAGAAACCGCATCTGGTCCGGTCCGGGGGCATGGAACACCAGATGGCGGAATCCAAGCTCCACATACGGCCTGATGCGTTCCACCTGTTCGTCGGGGTCGCTGGACACGATCCACCGCTTGGCGGCGCGCTCGACGGGGAGCGCGTCGGCGAGCCTTTCCATCTCGCGCGGATCTTCCACCGAGACTTTCTCTTCGGGTGAGAGGGCCAGCGCCGCCCAGTGGCGCGTATCCCCCAGCGCACGCCGGGCGTCATTATCGAAAGAGATCTTTATCTCGATCATGCGGTCGACCGCATCCGCCGGGCGCTCCGCCGCCGCGATACCGCTCTCCAGGTTGGGCAGCAGGGTCTCGCGATAGAGCTCCCAGCCCTTGCCGCTGGTGCAGATGAAGCCGTCGGCCGTGCGGCCGGCGTATTTGGTGATCATCGGCCCGGCGCCGGCGATATAGATCGGCAGCGGCTCGCGGGGGCGATCATAGATGGTCGCGTTCTCGGTCTTGTAGTATTCGCCGGCAAAGGAAACCCGCTCTTCCGTCCACAGCTTGCGGATCAGCGCCAACGCTTCGCGCAGCCGGGCGAAGCGCTCCTTCGGCTCGGGCCAAGCCATGCCGGTCGCTGGCACCTCGTTCAGGGATTCACCGGTGCCCACCCCGAGAATCACCCGGCCCGGAAACATGACGCCAAGGGTGGCGAAAGTCTGGGCAACGATGGAGGGGTGATAGCGGAAGGTGGGTGTGAGCACGCTGGTGCCCATTACGATGCGCTGGGTGCGCGCCCCCAGCGCGCCGAGCCAAGGGAGAGCGGACGGCGCATGCCCATCTGTGTGCCGCCACGGCTGGAAATGATCGCTGATGAACACCGAGTCGAAACCGAGTGCTTCTGCATATTCCGAGAATTTGAGCAAATCGGACGGGCCGAACTGTTCAGCCGACGCTTTATAGCCAATCTTTAGCAAGAAAGATCTCCGGACACCGCTTCACCAAGAAATATCAATAGATGATCTATCAATACATCTCGGCTCCGGGGTAATTCTCATCTAGGCTGCGAATTTAGCACTCGGCGTAGTGCCCTCAACGAAAGATTTTCATAGGGCTTTGGCCAAGCTCGGGTTTTATCAAAGTGGCGCGGCGGCGGAGAATGCGGTATGAGCCGAAATCCTGTGCTCGCCGGGTATGCACAATGGTGAACTATCTCAAGCATCTGCCGCGATTGACCCGCCTGCGCATGTTCGAGGCGGCAGCCCGGTTGCAAAGCTTCACCCTTGCTGCCCAGGAATTGAATGTGACCCAGGCGGCGGTCAGCCAGCAGGTGCGCACGCTCGAGCAGGAGCTTGGGGTGACCCTGTTCGTGCGGCTGCATCGTGGTCTCGATCTCACCGAGCAGGGGCAGGAACTGTTCCGCACAGTGAGCACGGCCCTTGGCCAGATCGCGACCGTTGCCGAGAACATGCGCGCCGCCAGCCGGCCACCGGTGATCCGGGTCGGGGTGACCTTCGCGGTGGCGACGTTCTGGCTGATCCCGCGCCTGCCGGCCTTCCGCGCTGCCCACCCTGAGCTTGACGTTCATCTCATCGCGACCGACCGCGGTTTCGACAGTGTCGCCGATCAGGTGGATATCGGCGTGGCCTTCGGCGATGGTGCCTGGGCCGGCTTTACGCCCACGCTGCTCAAGGAAAGCACGGTCTTCCCAGTCTGCTCGCCGGACTATGCCGCGGCGCATCCGGAGATGCATGGCGTGGACGACTTGCTCAACCAGATGCTGCTCAGCATGGAAGACGACCGCCCGGGGCGGCTCGATTGGGGGGAATGGTTCGCGCGTCTCGGCATAGATGGGTCTCGCGCCTCGCGCACGCTCAAGTTCAACAGCCATCCGCTGGTCATCCAGGCGGCTTGCGAAGGGCAGGGGGTAGCGCTCGGCTGGACGCTTCTGACCGACGACCTCATCGCATCGGGCCGGCTGGTGAAGCCTGTCGATGTCTTTGTGAAGATCCCCAAGTCGTTCTTCTTCGTCGAGCGCCAGGACAAGGTGACCACCCACACCAAGCTGTTTAAGGACTGGATCCTTCAGAGCGTTTGATGTGCCGCAGCGGCTGCGTTCAGCACGGCTTTGGCCAGGGCAATCCTGTCGGCTGTGTCATGCATCATGGTCTCGGCGGGAAACGGCTTGATACCGGCTGCTGCGACTTCGCCCGTGAGATACGCGTCCTGCTCATCGAGCACGAAAAGATCGATCAGCCCGGCATAGTGCCGCGCAACCGCTGCCGCATCGACCGGCAAGCCGAGTTCGGCCATCATCTTGGCTGTGGGGCCCTTGATGGCGCGACCGCCGATGATCGGCGTGACCGCGACGACCGGCGCCGGCGCATTGCGCAGGGCCTGCCGCAGCCCCGGCAGGGCAAGGATAGGGTCGATGCTGAGGAACGGGTTCGAGGGGCAGATGACGATCGCCTCCAGCTCCGGATCCTGCAGGTTCGCCATCAGCGTCGGGTTGGGGCGTGCCGTCTCGGCCCCCTCATAGAGGAGGCCGGTGACCACCGGGGCACAGCGCCTTTCCACGAAATAGCGCTGCATCGGCAACAGCCCTTCGGTGGTCTCGACCACGGTCCGCACCGGATCATCCGACATGGGCAGGAGCGGGAAGGTGAGGCCGCAGCGCTCCGCCAGTTCTTGCGTCACGGCTGTGAGCGATGCCCCCTGCGACAGCCGATGGGTGCGCCATACATGCATGGCGAGATCGCGGTCGCCGAGCTTGAACCAGTCCGGCCCGCCCAGGATGTGCAGCATGTCCATGAACGACCAGGTTTCGCCGTCCTGTCCCCAGCCAGTTTGCGGGTTGCTGCGTCCGGTGCAGGTGTAGATCACCGTGTCGATATCGGGGGAAATGTGCAGGCCGAGATGAGTGAAATCATCGCCGGTATTGGCAATGACGAGCAATTCGCCTGGCCGGCATGTACGGGCGAACCCCTCCACCAGCTTGCTGCCGCCGACGCCGCCGGACAGGGCAATGACCTTTGGCATGGGGCTGCTCCTATCGAAACAGATCCTGATCCTTGGGGCGTACCAGCGCCGCGGCGGGGATATCAGCGCCGCGCCAGGGAAAATCGCCGCTGATGACCACCACCGGCCGGCCTTCTGCTCCCTGGCCCTGCAACAGGGATGCGGCCGCGGCGAGCTCGTCGGCAATCGCCTCCTCGCTCACCATGAGGGCTCGGCCGAACAGGTCCGGCTTGCCGCGCAGATCGAGCAGTGCGGGCAGGCCGCTAGCGCCGATGGCCGTGCCTGTCGTCCCCATGCGCCAGGGCCGCCCGAGGCTGTCGGCGATGATGACCGCGACATCGATGCCGAGCCGTTCGGCGAAGCGGGCGCGCAATGCGGCGCAGGTGCCATCCGGGTCGTCCGGCAGCAGCAGTACGGTCTCGTCATCGCCGGCCACGTTGGACCGGTCCACGCCGGCATTGGCCAGCACCACCCCGCAGCGATGGGCCGCGATGATCAGTCCAGGCGCGGTTCTGACGATCTCGGTCGACTCGCGGAGGATGATCTCCACCAGGCGCGGATCCTTGTCGCATGCCTCAGCCAGCGCGCGTGCGCTGGCTGATGGGATCACCGTCGCAAGGTCCACTGTGCGCCCCTGCGCCTTAGACACGATCTTCTGGGCGATGACGACGATGTCGCCGGACCGCAGAGCATATCCGTTCTGCTCCGCGGCCGCGAGGATGAGTTCGGCGAGGTCATCGCCCTGGCCGACCATGGGGAAGTCGGAGAAAGCGCTGGCGGAGAAGCTGTGCATGGGGCAACTCGATTGTGGCCGGCCGAATTTGTGCCTGCCGGGCGCGAGATCGGCAGCAGAACATGGGCGGTCTATAGTCCAATTGCCTCAGGATGGGTAGACGGCCGCGGAAGGTCACGCCGATGGCGCGCGGGCCGGCTCAGGCATGCTCGAGCGTCAGGTGGCGCGCAATGACCTCATCCGACGCGGCGAGGTCCGCGCTCGTTCCCGACCAGACGAGGCAGCCCTGATCGATGATCAGGTGCCGGTCGGCCACCGCGCGGCAGACATTGATATTTTGCTCCACCAGCAGAATGGGCAGGCCTTCCGCCTTGAGCTCCTGGAGCAGCGCCACCACGCGCTCGACGATGACCGGCGCCAGTCCCTCGGTCGGCTCGTCCAACAGCAAAAGGCGCGGGCCCACCAGCAAGGCTCGCGCAATGGCCAGCATCTGCTGCTCGCCTCCGGACAGCTTGCCGCCCGGCGTCTTCCGGCGCGGCTTGAGGGCAGGGAACATTTCCTCGACCCGGTCGATCGTCCAGGGCGAGGCGGCATTTTCCGCCAAGCGCAGGTTCTCCTCCACGGTCAAGCTTGCGAAGATCCCACGCGTCTCCGGCACGAAGGACATGCCCTTGCGCGTCAGCTGAAAGCTGGGCTGCGCCGTCACGTCCTCACCGGCAAAGCGCACCGAGCCCTCGATCTGCGGCAACAGCCCCATGATCGAGCGCATCGTGGTCGTCTTGCCCGCACCATTGCGGCCGAGCAATGCGACGGTCTCGTGCTCGCCCACCGCGAAGGAGACCCCCTGCAGCACATGGCTCTTGCCATACCACGCATGCAAATTCTCGACGCTGAGCAGCGCGCTCATGCTGACGACCCCAAGTAAGCTTCCTTGACCCGCTCGTCATTGCGGATCTCGGCCGGTGTGCCCTCGGCAATCTTGACCCCCTGCGCCAGCACGGTGATCCGGTCCGAGATGTCGAGCACCACCGACATGTTGTGCTCAATGAGCACCACCGTGCGCTGCGGTGCGAGCGAGCGGATCAGAATTTTCGTGCGGTGCACGTCGTCGATCCCCATGCCGGCCAGGGGCTCGTCGAGAAAGACCACCCGCGGGTCGGAGGCGAGCGCCATGCCGATCTCCAGCGCGCGCTGCGCGCCGTGCGACAGGTCGCCCGCGCGCGTTCCCGCCCGGTCAGCCAGCCCGACCGTCTCGAGCAGCTGCAGCACCTTGTCGTGTTCGCCGGGCGTGCGCGAAGGCGAGCGCCAGAAGACCCACGGTGTAAAGCCCGTCGTCGCCTGAACCCCCACCCGGATGTTCTCGGCCACCGTCAGCTCCGGAAAGATGTTGGTCACCTGGAATGAGCGGGCCATGCCGAGATGGACGCGCCGGTTTGCCGGCAGCCGGGTGACGTCGCGGCCCGCCAGGAGAACGGTGCCGGTGTCGGGCGGCCGCACCCCGGAAAGGGCGTTGAACAGCGTGGTCTTGCCGGCGCCGTTCGGGCCGATCACCGCATGGATGCTGCCGCCGGCGATGTCCAGGTCGAGCTCCGACACCGCCTGGAAGCTCCCGAACCGAACGCCGACATTGCGTGCTTCAATGGCCAGTGGTGGCATCGATCTTGCGCCCGGTTAGACGAGAGGCGAGCTGGCTCACGGCACCGCTCAGGCCGTCCCGCAGGAACAGTACGATCAAGATGAGCAGCACCGCCACGATCATCAGCCAACGCGGCCACAGATGGCCAATGAGATCCGCCAGCATCACATAGAAGCCGGCGCCCAGGAGCGCGCCAGCCGGTGAGCCCACCCCGCCGATCAGCGCCATGATGAGCAGCCTCTCGCTCATTTCGAGGTCAATGGCGCTGGGCGGCACGAAGCCGAGAAACAAGGTGTTCATGGCACCGGCCAGGCTGGCGATCCCGCCGGCTATGGCAAAGGCCGCAAGCTTGTAGCGGCGGGTGCTGTAGCCGAGCGCTTCCGCCCGCCCCTCATTGCTGCGGATGGCATCGAGCACCGAGCCGAGCGGGGATGCCCTGAGGCGCTGCACCAGCAGGAACGCCGCCAGGAACAGCGCCGCCAGCACGAAGTAAAGGACATAGGCGCTGGCCGATACGTTGTCGGAGACGAATTCGGGGCGCGGCACCCCGGACAGGCCATTCTCGCCGCCGGTATAATCGTTGAGCGCCAGCATGGCGAAGAACCCGGTCTGCGCAAATGCGAAGGTGAGCATGACGAAATAGACGCCGCGCCGCCGTACGATGAGGAAGCCGATCGGGATGGCGAGCAGGGCACCGCCAATGGTGGCGGCAATCACCGAAAAGCCGCTGCCGGCAGCGAGGTCGCGCAGCAGGATGCCGGATGCATAGGCCCCAAAGCCGAAATACAGGCCTTGTCCGAACGAAAGCAGGCCGACGCTGCCCAGCAGCAAGGCACAGCTCAGCGCGCCGGTCGCATAGACGATGATCTCGCTCGCCAGCGTCACCGAGGGCAGCACGAATGGCAGCGCCAGCAGGGTAGCGGCGACGAGCGCGGTAATGAGATCGGGAAAGCGGCGATGGCCGATCCTGTCCTTCATGCGCGCCCCATGAGACCTGTGGGCCGCAGCAGCAGCACGAGGGCCATGGCGGCATAGATCATCAGCTGTGCGCCTTGAGGCCACAGGCTCGCCATGACGGACTGGATGATGCCGATCAGCAATCCGCCGACCAAGGCACCGGTGAAGCTGCCGATGCCGCCGAGCACCACGACCACGAAGGCGATCGACAGCGCCTCCCTGGCCATGAACGGGTCGACCCCGCGCAAGGGGGCGGCAAGCGCGCCCGCCAGGCCGGCCAAAGCGCCGCCCAAGGCAAAGGCTATGAGGAAAACCTTCTTCACGTCGATGCCGAGCAGCCCGACCATCTCGGCGCTTTCCGAGCCGGCGCGCAGAATGGCGCCGAACCGGGTGCGCTCGATCACCAGCCACATGGCGATCGCGATCGCCGCGGCGACGGCCACGACAGCCAGCCGATAGGCCGGATAGACGAAGTTGCCGATCATCACGATCCCCGACAGGATCTCGGGCACGGGCACGTTCTGGCCGAGAGACCCGAAGATCATGACGATGCTCTCCTGCAGCAGCAGCGCCACCGCGAAGGTGATGAGGATCTGGGCCTCGTGCGGCAGCTGGTAGGTATGCCGCAGCAGCAGCCGCTCGGCGATGATGGCGAGCAGCGCTGCCGCCGCGGGGCCCAGCAGCAAGGCCCAGAGCATGCTGCCGGTGGCTTGGCTGATCGCATAGGCCACATAGGCCGCGACCATGTAGAGCGCTCCGTGGGTGAAATTCACGAAGCGCATGAGGCCGAAGATCATCGTCAGCCCGACAGCCAGCAGGAAATAGATCATGCCGATGCCGAGGCCGTTGAGGACCTGGAAAACCAGAAGCTTGATCGACACCAGTGTCTCGCTATGCCGACATCTTGCAGCCGGTCTTGTCCGGCGCCAGGAACACCTTCTCCTCGCCCAGGATTTCGATGTAATCGTCGGGATCGGCCATTTCCGCCTTGGCCTTGCCGCGCATGAAGTAATAGGGCTTCAGCACCTGGTGGTCTTCCGGCCGGATGGTTTCGGTGCCGGTCAGCCCCTCATAGCTCAGACCTTCCAGGGCGGCGATGACGGCGGGAACGTCAGCCGTTCCGGCCTTGTTCAAGCCCTCCACGATGATCTGGGTGACGGCCCATCCTGCCGCGCTGAGATAGTTGGGCACCCGCTTGTGGGCGGCCTCGAACTTCTCGCGGAACAGGCGGTTTCCGGGCGTGTCGACCCCGTGCCAGTAATTCGCCCCGAAATAGACGCCTTCGCAGATATCCGGGCCCCAGGCCTGGAACTGATCGAGGGCGGTCGACCAGACCACCAGGATCTTGGTGTTGCGCTTCATGCCGAAGCTCACCGCCTGGCGCAGGACGTCGATCGTCTGGCTGCCGAAATTGCAGATGGCGAGGACGTCCGGCTCGGCGGCGATCGCCGACGTGATGAACCCGCTGTACTCGCGGTCGCTCAGCGAATGGTAGCTGTTGCCGATATGCTCGCAGCCGAGCTCGGTCAGTGTGGCCACCGTGTTCCTGAGCAAGCTTTCCCCGAACACATACTGGCCGGTGATGGTGTACCAGCGCTTCGCATCGGGATAGCGCTTGACGAACGGACGGATGGTGGCATTGGCCGCGCTGTAGGTTGCCACCGGCCAGCGGAACGAGGCCTTGTTGCAGTCGACGCCGGTCATCTCGTCGGCACCGGCCAAGTTGATGTTGACCCCGCCGCCGCGATAGACCTCCTTGGCCACCGCCAAGGCGATCGCGCTGTTGGTTGTGCCGATGAAGTGCTTGATGCCTTGCTTCTGCATGGCTTCCTGCACCAGGCGGACCGAACGTCCGGGGTCGCCGTGATCGTCCAGCAGAACATAGCCGAGCGGGCGCCCGGCGGCCTCCTTGTAATATTCGTAGGCAAGCCGATTACCGATCTCGACCTGCTCGCCGACATTGGCGAACACGCCGGACAGCGAGGTGATGACACCCAGATCGAGCTTCTCTCCCTGCGCGGCCGCACGCCCGATGATGGCCGGCATGGCGAGTGTCGCGGCGGCACCTGCCAGAATTTTGCGTCTTGTGATCATGTCCGAACTCCCTTTCCCCATTTCTGTTTAACTAAGCCGAGGCTATCTCCCCTCGAGAAAGCCCCGGCTGCTGCCGCTCAGCTATTGGCGGCCATCGCCGCAGGCTGCTGAGCGCCGAAGGGCTGCCGCAAGCCGCGGCTCTCGAGGATGGGCAGCACGTCCCGGATGAGGCGGTTCAGCCCATCGATGAAATCAACCCAGGTGCACAACACACCGTCGAGCCCTGCATCTGCGAAGGTGTGCAGCTGGTTCGCGATATCATCGGCTGTGCCCACGAGAATGTTGCCGCCGGCACCGGCCGCGAAGCGCTTGCGGAACTCCCGTAACGCGCTGGGATCGAGGATCTGTGTCTGGGCGCCGAGCCCGGCGGACCAGGCGTCCAGGCTCTCCGAGTCCTCCATTTCGACCGCATAGTAGTTGAGGTAGTCCTCGGCTTCCCTGCGCGTATCCCGCTGCACCACGGGGCAATAGGTCCACACCTGCACCTCGCGGCCGAACTGCTCGCGCGCGGTCACCTTGTATTCGTCGATCTGCTTGCGGATCACTGCCGGGTCGTCGGACTTGAGGATCACGAAGCACATGTCCGCGTGCTCGCAGGCGAAGCGAAGTCCGCGGGGTGAGCCGCCGGCATTCATGATCGGCGGGCGAGGCTGCTGGATCGGCTTTGGAAACGAAGCCCCCCGCACGACCTTGTAGAACTCGCCGTCGAAATCGAATTCCTCATCCTCGCGCCACATGCGCTCCATCACCTCGAGCCATTCCGCCAGATGATCGTAGCGCGCGTCATGCTCCTTCATGGGGGCGCCGAACATCTCGAGCTCGTGCTTGTTCCAGCCGCCGACGACATTCAGGCCGAAGCGGCCGTTGGAGATGATGTCGATGGTGGCGCACTGCTTGGCGCAGGTGATGGGGTGGATGGTCGGCGCATGGGATGTGGCGAACACGGCGGAATAGCTGGTGGCCTGCGCAATGCCCGCCGCCCAGGTGAACGGATCCATGACGATGCCGCTCGGATGGTTCGGCCGGCCGGGGATGTAGCTCTTCCAGCGGGCATAGGCGACGATCGCCTCAAAGCCTGCCGCATCGGCCATCTGCGCGGTCTGCACCGAAGCGGGCCAGGTCGGCTTGTAAGCTTCCGGCACCAGGGTTTGAGCGCCGCCCTTGCCGTTGGTGCCAAAGATCCCGAGCTTCATTCGGTTGGCGTTGAAGAGGGGGTTGCGCGTCATGATCTGCGTGTCCTTTGATGCCGCCGTCGCCGCTAGCAGGCCTTGGCAAGCTCTCGCATCCGAATGAATTCCAGCACTTGCTGCGCCATCTTGCGCAGGCTTTCCGCCACGTGCGGATCGAGGCAGTCGCCGCTCTCCGAGAACAGTTTCTGCGTGGTGTTGATCGCGACGCCGAGCGGCACCGGCCAGCCACGCAGCGCGTGCACCATGGCGCGCAGGGCGGTCAGCGTGCTGCCGGTTGCCTGCCACCCGCCGGCGCAGGCAATGCAGCCGACGGCTCGCCCGTCCAGATAGGGCCGCCGCGGGTCGGCCGCGTCGATATAGTCGATGGCGTTCTTGAGCAGGCCGGGCACACCACCGTGATATGACGCCGACGAGATCAGCATGCCGTCGCAGTTGTGCACCGCATCCTGCAGCAACCGCACGCGCGGGTCGTCCGCAAGGTTGTCGGGGTCGAACATCGGCAGGAGCAGGTCCGGACCGGCGATGACCGTGACCTCGACGCCCGCGCTGCGCAACTCCTCGACGGCAATGTTGAGGGCCCGCTCGGAGGTGGAGTTCTTTCGCGTGGTTCCGCCCAAGGCAAGCACTGACGATCGCCGTCTGTTGGTGATGGAGGTCTTGCTCATGCTGCAGGCTCCATCACAGCTTTCCATTCTGCGTCAGATAGTATCGCAAAGCGATACGTCCGATTTGCAGATATTTAAGGAAAGATATTTCCGCTTGGCAAGACATTTTGCACCGCCGATTCCTAGGTATTCGCCGGGCGGACGGGGATTTTTCGGGCCACGAATGGCGGCTCGTGCGCCACAAACCAGTTCGCCACATCGACTCCTTGCGCGAAGTAGACGTCAGGGAACCTCCGCGCATAGTTGACGAAGGCCCGAAGCAGATCGAGCCGTGAAGGCCTGCCGATGACCTGTGGATGCATCACCAGATTGAAGAGGCCGCCCCAGCGGTAGATCGCATCGAACTCGTCGGTCCACACCTTCAGGACGTGGTCGTTGGTGAAGATCGGGCGCGGGTTCTTGATGCTGAACAGGGCATAGGGCGCATCGTCCAGGCTCCAGCTCCAGGGCAGCTCGACGACGCCGGGCAAGCCCCCGCGCAGGGTCATGCGATAGGGAAAGATGCCATCGAGCATGGAGCTGTCGTACAGAAAGCCCTTTTCCTTCAGCAGCTCCGCCACGTGATAGCCCGTCTCGCCGGCGGGAGAGCGATATCCCTTGGGAACGATCCCAACAGTCCGCTTGAGGGCATCGAGGCCTTTCTCGATGGCTTCGCGCTCGCGCTCGGGCTCTGAGGGATCGACCCATTCGTGGAGGTAACCGTGATGGCCGATCTCATGGCCCGCGGCCACGATCGCCTCCACCTTGTCCTGGTGGAATTCGGCGACCCAGCCGGGCACGAAGAACGTCGCGGGCAGCGCCTCTTCCTGCAAGAGCTCAAGGATGCGCGGCACGCCCACCAGCGCGCCATAGGTGCCTTGCGAAAGGACGCCCGGCCTGTCCCAATTGGTGGGGTCACGGCTCAGCCACAGGCTCTCCGCATCGAAATCGAAGGTCAGCATGACCACGCATTTGGCGCCATTCATCCAGCTCATTGCATCCTCCCGGCGCAAACCCTCTAAGAAACAGACGCGAGAACCCTGTCTGAAAGCCAGCGGCCGATCCCGGCCAGTGTGTCGTCCGTGTGCTGCTGCCCGACGATCTGCACGCCGACGGGCAATCCGCGCACGGCCAGCAGCGGCAGCGTGATCGCGGGCGAGCCCAAGACCGAGGTCCAGGCATTGAAGGCGGGCAGGCCGGTGGTGTGCGTGATACCCGAATCCCGATCGGTATTGGCCATCAACGGCGCCGGGCCGATGGATGACAGGGTGATCAGACCGTCAGCCAAGGGCGCGATGGCGGCATGGGCGCGCCGGGCCTCCTCCCGTTGGGCAAGGGCCATGCGATAGTCGTCAATGGACATGCTCTCGCCCAGGGCCTTGCGCGACATCAGGCTTTCGCTGAGACCCGAGCCGAACTGGTCCAGCAGGTTGTTCAGGGTCCAGCGCAGCTCGTAGGCGCAGATGTCGCGGCACAGCACGAGGCTCGTGGAGATTGCCCGCTCGAAGGCTTCGATCAGCGGGTTGTCCCCGCGCCGGATGATCTCGACGCCGCCGCGCTCCAGCCTGTGCAGAAGTTGCTCGAAAGCAGCCCGGGTGTCCTCATCGAGGCTGGTCCAGCCCTCCGTTTCCGCCAGGATCAGGCGCCGCGGCACGACGGGCGGGTGCAGACGGTCGCCCCCGAAGAGACCGGGATAGCCAGGGTCACCGCCCGCGCGCTTGGCGATCTCGATCGACACGTGCCACATGTCTTCGAGCGATCCGGCATGCACGCCGATATGGCTCTGGCTGAAGGCGAGCCGTTCGCCGCGGTGAAGGGCACCCATGGTGGGCTTCAAGGCATAATTGGCGCAGAAGCCGGCCGGCCGGATGACGGAGCCCACCACCTGCGAGCCAATGGCAGCCGGCACCATCCGCGCGCCGACCGCCGCCGCCGAGCCGCTGGAGGAGCCGCCCGGCGTGCGGCTAGGATCGAACGGGTTGGTGGTCGGGCCTGGGTGCGACATGCCGAGCTCGGTGGTGACCGTCTTGCCCAGGATGACCGCGCCGGCCGCCCTGAGCGCCTGCACGCAGGCGCTGTCCTGCTTGGGGAAGTTGCTCTCGTAAAGCGGACTGCCCATCTTGGTCGGCATGTCCCGCGTCATGAACAGGTCCTTGATGCCGACCGGCATACCGTCGATCGAGGACAGGGGCCGACCGGCCGTATAGCGCGCCGTGGACGCGTCGGCCGCGGCCCGCGCACCTTCTTCGTTCAAGGTCACCCAGGCCTTCACCACCGGCTCCCGCTCGGCGATGGTCTCCAGGCACCGCTCGAGATAGGCGCGAGGCGTGTCGCGGCCGTCAACGAATGCCGGAATGGCGTCGTGAAATGTCAGCTGGGTGAAGTCCTTGGGGCTGTAGGTGGCAGATTTGAGCACTGACATATCCTCGGAGCTCGATGGCGGCAGGCGCTGGTTAGTGGCTGTTCAGCGGGAGATGGCGGCCGGCGAGCCAGCCGCCGTCGACGGCGATCACCTGTCCGGACACGAACGAGGCGTCATCCGAAGCCAGAAAGGCGGCGACGGCTGCAACCTCGTCCGTGAGGCCGGCCCGCCTGATGGGAACCGCATCGATGAAGGCGCGCCGATAGGCCGGATCGCCGTGGATGCGGGTGGTGGTCATGGGCGTGTCGATGGCGCCCGGCGCGAGCGCGTTCACCAGAATGCCGCGCGGGCCCAGTTCGGCCGCAAGCTGGCGCGTCATCTGGGCCACGCCAGCCTTGGCGGCGGCGTAGGCGGTTGTTCCGGGGTGGCCGGCAAGGCCGAGCGTCGACGAGATGCTGATGATGCGTCCGCCAGGACTTGCGAGATGGCTCATGATGCTGCGGGTGACCCGCAGGACCGCGGTAAGATTGATGCCGATCATCCGGTCCAGCATCTCGTCATCGGTTTCGGCCAGGCTGCGGGCCTGGCCGATGCCGGCATTGTTCACCAGGATATCGATCCGCTGGAAGGCCCCGAGGCACGCGGCTGCCATGCGCTCGCCCGCCTCCTGCGCGGCCACGTCCAGCGCCAGGGCCTCGGCACCCAGATCACGCGCGATGCTCACCACCTCGGGATTGCGATCGACCAGCAACAGATCTGCTCCCTCGGCCGCAAACCGGCGGGCGATGGCCTCTCCGATGCCGCTGGCGGCACCGGTCACGATGGCGCTGCGTCCATGAAGCGGCCGGGTGCCGGACATCACGCTTCTCCCATTGCGCGATTGGCGAAGCTGGATGCAGATCTCTTCACCTGCTGTGGCCGGACAAAAATCATTGCGTATCGCACCGTAATACTATAGGATTGCAAAAATCTACCGTGTGGCGCACCGCCCGTCAACAGGTCTGGTCGAAGCAAACACATGGCCTGTCTTTTTCTGCCGTGCCCCGGCACGTTTTCGAAGGCTCGAAGAGCGAGAATGGTGAGAAATGAGCAGGACCCGCCAGCCATTCCGATCAGCGGAAGCGACTTCGCTGACGGCTGAAAGCGCGAACAAGGATTCGACGGATCGCCTGTTCGTTCAGTCTGTGGCGCGGGCATTTCGGGTGCTGGAAGGTTTCGCCAACACGCCCGAGCCCATGTCCTTATCCCAGATCGCCAAGGCCGCGGGTCTGGACAAGAGCGGAGCGCAGCGCCTTGCCTATACTCTGACCAAGCTGGGCTATCTCGAACAGGGCGCGGCCGGCGGGCTCGTGCCCGGACGCAAGCTGCTGGAGCGGACCTTCGATTACTTGAAGGCCAATCCTCTGGTCAGCCGCGCGGTGCCGATCCTTGCGGAGCTGCGCCGCGACGTTCAGGAGCGGGTAGACTTGAGCCTGTTCGACGATCTCACCATGCTCTATCTGGTCCGCCTGCAGAGTAAGCGGGACAGCTTCTATGCCCACCTCATTGGCCGGCGCGTTCCCACATTCTGCACCTCTGGCGGGCGAGCCGTGCTGGCGAGGTTGCCGGATGAAAGGGTGCTCGACATTCTGGCCCGCTCCGACCGGAGGCGCATCACACCCCGGACGACGGTCCAGCTGGAAGAGATCCTCAAGCGCATCGAGGAGGTTCGGCAGCTCGGCTATTCCCTGGCGCTCGAGGAGATCATGATCGGCGAGTTGGCCATCGCCGCCGCCATTGTGGACAAGGACAACAAGCCCATCGGCGCGATTCACGTGGCCGGCTCCCTGAGCGAATGGGAGCCCTCGGACTTCGCGAGGAAGTTCGGGCCCTTGGTCATCGCAGCGGCCAAGGCGGTGGGAACCGCCTGATTTTTCCGCGGGCCACCGCACCGCGGCTCATCAACGGCCTTAAAGGGAGGACATCGGTGACAGCGCAACAGGCAGCGATCCTGACCGGCGGCGCCGGCGGCATCGGCTTGGCGACCGCGGCGAGGCTGCTTGCCAAGGGGTTCGATCTGCTGTTGATCGATCGTGACCAGCAGGCGATCGACCGGGCGATGGAACAGCTGGAGAGCGAGGGCAGCCGCATTCTTCCGCTGACGAGCGACGTGGTGCGCGAAGACGAGGTGGCCGCCGCTGTCGAGACGGCGGTGAAAGCCTTTGGCCGGATCGATGCGCTCGTCAACATTGCCGGCGGGGCCGGACCAAAGCGCGTGACGGATATCGAGGAGATCGATACCGACGTCTGGGATCACGTGATCGACCTGAACGTCAAAAGCACCTTTCTATTCTGCCGCGCCGTCATGCCGGTGATGCGCGGCCAGCAATATGGCCGCATCGTCAACCTGTCCTCCGTCATCGCCTTCGGCGAGAAGGGGCCGCCGACGACCGTGGCCGCGCGGCTGCCCTATGCGACGGCGAAGGCGGCGATCATCGGGTTCACCGCACAGCTCGCGAAGGATGTCGCCGCCGATGGCATCACGGTCAACGCGCTGTGCCCCGGCTTGATCTTGGGGGAGAAGGGCTCGCGCATCCGCGACCGGTTCGATGCGCTGCCGGAGGAAGAGCGTGCGCGCATGCTGGCGGGCTATCCGATCGGGCGCGCGGGCGACACGGACGAGGTTGCTTCGATGATCGAGTATCTCTTATCCAGAGAGGCTGGCTACATTACCGGCACGACCATCCGCATTGACGGCGGCAATCTTTGAGCTCTGGTCGGCTCGACAAACACCTCAAGGCCCGCAGGCATATTCATGACATACCAAGTGAATTTCGTAGTCCATGGCAGGCAGGCCCGGGAGCAACGGTCGATCGCCATTCGGGAGGCGGTCATTGCCGGCTGGACCGGCCGCGACAAGGCTGCGCTGGAGAAGCACATAGCCGAGCTCGAGGCGCTGGGGGTTCCGCGCCCAACCTCCACGCCGATCTATTATCGCGTGGCCGCAGCCCGCATCACCACTGCCCCCCTCCTGGAAGCGGTCGGGACCGCCTCCAGCGGCGAGGTGGAATTCGTGATGCTGCGTGACCGCGGCGAGCTGCTGGTGGGCATAGGCTCCGATCACACCGATCGCAAGGTCGAGACCTACGACATCACCGTCTCCAAGCAGATGTGCGACAAGCCTATGGGTCAGGACCTCTGGCGCTATGACGACGTGAGGGACCACTGGGACAGCCTCATGCTGCGATCCTGGATTTGGATCGATGGCGAGCGGGTGCTCTACCAGGAGGGGCCAGTCAGTGGGATGCTCTCGCCTGAAGAGCTGCTCGGAGGCTATGGCGGCGCAACCGGTGATGGGACGGTGATGTTCTGCGGCACGCACGCCGCGATGGACGGCATCAGGCCTGCTGCGCGCTTCGAATGTGAGCTGCAAGACCCCCGGCTGGGGCGCAGTCTCCGCCACGCCTATGATGTCAAGATACTGCCCATCATCGCCTGACGCCGGCGCCGGTGCGCGGGCCTCGCGAATGCCAAGCTGGGATGAGCGCTACTTCCCGTAATAGCCGGCGCGGATGGTGGCGCCGATCATGTTTACGAACAGCCGGCCCGCGACGATCGAGGTGATGCGATTGACATCGATGGCCGGCAGGATTTCGACGATATCCATGCCGACCACCCGGCCCTTATTGGCGAGCCCATGGATCAGCTTGCGCGCTTGGGGAAAGGTGACACCGCCCGGCGCCGGACCCGCCACCGCCGGCATCACGGAAGGGTCCATGCCGTCCGCATCCACGGTGAGATAGTAATTGCCGCCGTCGGGGATGCGGTTGAGCACCTCGTCCATGCCGACATCGTGCAGCTCGTAAGCGGTGATGAGATGCGCGCCGTAGTCGAGCGCGGCTTCGACCTCCTCTGGCCGGGCGCTTCCCTGGGCGCGCAGGCCGATCTGGAAGATCTGGTCGATATGCGCCATTTCGGATGCGCGGCGGATCGTGCTCGACAAGCCCTGGCGCACACCATTGAAGTCGTCGCGCCAATCGATATGCGCATCGATCTGCACGAGCGTGATCGGGCCTCTGCCTTCATAAGCGCGCAGCACCGGGATCGTGATGGCATGGTCCCCACCGATCACAAGGGGTAAGGCACCAGCTTTCAGGATCTTGCGCACCGCCGTCTCCGAGCGGCGGAAATGCTCGTCGAAGTCATGCATGTTGCCCGGCACGTCACCCACATCGACGAGCCTGATGTCCTTGCCCTGCAGCAGCGGTCCGCCGATGTCGAAATCGTAGCGTTCCAGCGAGCGCACCGCGCGGTCGGATGCCTGGCGCACCGCGAACGGCGCACGGCTCTGCTCGTTGTTCACGTCCTCCATGGAGTAGGGGGCGCCATAGGGGATGCCGAGAAAGGCGATATCGGCCTGGAGGTTGTCGAGATCGGTTGAGACCTCCGAAAACAGGAAGCTCTTGTGACCGAATTTCGGGGCGACGGTTAGGGGAAGCGTCATGGCGGCTCTCCTGAAGCAAAGTGGGTGGCGGGGGTTAGCGGTCCGCAAGCTGGCTCATCGGCGGGAGTACCGTGGCTCGGCGCGGGGCGTGGAGTCCGGAATGACGGAGGGGATCGCGGCCAGATCCTCGAGCGGTATGTGGCAGGCGATCTCATGGTCGGGCGTCGGCTTCCGCAGCGGAGGGGTCACCGTCTCGCAGAGCTTGCCGAGCTTGCGCGGGCAACGGGGGTGGAACGGGCATCCCGTAGCCTTGCCGCCGTCGGGCGGGGTGTCTGCCCGCAAGGTCACGCGCTCGCGCTGCGCCAGTGCCGGATCGGGCAGGGGAATGGCCGAGAGCAGCGCCTCCGTATAGGGGTGATAGGGTGGATGCAGCACGTCGGCCGTCTTGCCGATCTCGACGATATGGCCAGCATACATGACCGCGATGCGGTCGCTGATATGGGCCACGACCGAGAGATCATGGGAGATGAACAGGTAGGAGAGGCCTTCTTCCTCTCGCAGATCGGCGAGCAGGTTGAGCACGGTCGCCTGCACCGACACGTCCAGGGCGGAGGTTGGTTCATCGCAGACCACGAAGCTCGGTTGGGTGGCCAGCGCCCTGGCGATGCCGATCCGCTGCCTTTCCCCGCCCGAAAGCTGGTGGGGATAGCGATCGTAGAAAGAACGGGAAAGACCGACACGGTCGATCAGATCCTCGACCTGGGCACGCCGGCCATTGGGTGGTGTAGGTGTGTGGAGCTTGGCGGCCCGACCAATGATCTCGCCCACCCTCTGGCGCGGATTGAGCGAGGAGTTCGGGTTCTGAAACACGATCTGTGCCTTGCTGCGGAACGCCCGCAGCTTGGACTCGGGCAGGCGGCTCACATCGGTCCCATCGATCTCGATCGTGCCCTCGTCCAGATCGACCAGGCGGAGGAGAAGCCGGCCCAGGGTGGATTTACCGCTGCCGCTCTCGCCAACCAGGCCAAGAATTTCGCTGGGCGCGATCTCGAGCGAGACACCGTTCACAGCATGCACGGTGCGGCCCGGCAGGGTAGGCCAGGGCAGGCCGTATTTGCGCTGCCAACGGATCTTGCCGCCCAGTTGCCGGCCCGTGAAGGTCTTGGAGAGATCGCGGCCGACGATCGTCGCTCCGGCAGCTCTGGCTTCCGCGCGCCGATCCGCGGGCGCCTCCAGGCTCGGCCAGGGCCGATCCCGGAGCTGATTGACTTTCCAGCAGCGGGCCAATTGTCCCAAACCGGCCGGCACCAGTTGCTGCGGCGCGCTGCACGCCTCTTCGGCGAAGGGGCAGCGGGCCATGAAAGCGCACCCCGCAGGCGGCTCCGTCATGTCCGGCAGCCGGCCGGGGATTGGCAGCAGCCGCGTGTGCCGTCCGACTGCGGCCAGTTTCGGCAGTGAGGCAAGCAGACCCTTGGTATAGGGATGGGCCGGGGCGGCCAGCACCTGGTCCTTTTCCCCCGTTTCCGCGACGCGGCCTGCATAGAGCACGCACACGCGATCGGCGATGCGGTTCACCACCCCGAGATTGTGGGTGATGAACAGCATGCCGAGCTTGCGCCGCTGCCGGATCGTATCGAGCAGATCGAGGATGCGAGCCTCCACCGTGACGTCGAGGGCGGTGGTCGGCTCGTCCAGGATGAGCAGCTTGGGATCGGAAATGAGCGCGCCGGCGATCAGCACCCGCTGCTGCATGCCGCCGCTGAGCTGATGCGGATAAGCATTCAGCAGGGATGCCGGATCGGGAAGGCCTACCTCCGCCAGCACTTCAAGGGTGCGGCTGCGGGCCGCCTCCGGACTGATCCCGAAATTGACAACCAGCGGCTCGGCCACCTGCCGACCGATTGGCAGGCTCGGATTGAGGGAGGTGAACGGATCCTGGAATATGATGCTGACGACGCGGCCGCGCAGTTTGCGCCGTTCCGCCTCGGCAAGCCCGATCAGCTCCTGGCCGTCGATGTGCACGGTGCCGCCGATGCGTGCCTCCGGCCCGAGCAGACCGATGCAGGCCAAGGCCGCCGTGCTCTTGCCGGAGCCGGATTCCCCCACCAGCGCCAGCACCTCGCCTGGATCGACGCGAAAGTCGATGCCGTCCACGGCCACCAATGATCCAGCGGCGGTCGGGAAGGTCACGGTCAGGCCCGTCGCCTCGAGGAGTGCTTCCGGTTTCATGCCGGTGACCGCATCATTCGCGGATCGAGGGCCTCACGCAGGCCATCGCCGAGGAGATTGATGCCGATGACCGTCGCGCACATGGCAAGTCCCGGGGCAAGCGCAATCCACGGCGCCTGATCGATGAACGGCCGGGCTTCGGCGATCATCAGTCCCCAGTCGGAGCTGGGCGGCTGCGCGCCCATGCCGAGGAAGCTCAGGGCAGCGCCCAGCAGGATGGCGAAGGTCACGCGCAGGCTGGCCTCGACCACGATGGGTGGCCAGGCATTGGGCAGGATCTCGTGGGCGAGGATATAGCTGATGTGCTCGCCGCGCGCGCGTGCGGCCTCGATGAATTCCTCATGGGCCAGTTCCAGGGTCACGCTGCGGGTGAGGCGGACCACCCCCGGCACATAGACGATGCCGACGGCGATGATGGTCTTCCACAACGCCGGCTGGGTGACGGCAAGGACCAGAAGGCCGAGCATGATCGGCGGGAAGGACATGAGGACATCCATGGCCCGCATGATGAGCCCATCAAGCCAGCCACGCTTGTAGCCGGCGATCAGGCCCAGCGGCACGCCGATGGCAATGGTGATGGCGGTGGCCAAGAAGCCCGTCATCAGCGAGAGCCGGGCACCGTAGAGGGTGCGGCTCAACACGTCGCGACCAAATTCGTCGGTGCCGAACCAGTTCTGCGGGCTCGGCGGACGCAGGCGCTGGATGATGTTCATCTCGTCATAGGGATAGGGCGCGACGAGCGGGGCGAGGGCTCCCACGGCCACCAGACTGAAGACGATCGCACCGCCGGCCCACAGCTTTGCCGGCAATCGGTGCAGCCGCCGTGCCGGTGCAAGGGCGGTGGTGGGCTCTGCTGCTTGCTCAGGCATAGCGGATCTTCGGGTTGAAAAAGGCATAGAGCAGGTCGGCGATCAGATTGGCGACGGCATAGATCGCTGCGATGATCAGGATCGTGCCCTGGATGAGCGGCAAGTCGTGGCGCTCGATGGCGAAGATCAGGAGCCGGCCCAGGCCAGGATAGGCGAATACGGACTCGACCACGACGATGCCGCCGATCAGCCAGCCCACGTCGATCGCCAGCACCGTTATGGTCGGCAGCAGCGCGTTGCGTAGGGCATGGCCATAGATCACCACCCGCTCCGGCAGCCCCTTGGCCCGGGCATTGCGGACGTAATTGCTGCGCAAGGTCTCGATCATGCTGGAGCGGGTGAGGCGCGAGACATGGGCGATGAGGGTGAAGGTCAGCGTCGCGGTCGGCAGGATGAGATGTTTGAGCCTGGTGCCCCAGTCGGCATCGCTGTCGCCGATGCCGCCGCTCGGCAACCAGTGCAGATAGCGGGCAAAGAGGATGATCAGAACGATGCCCCAGAAGAATTCGGGGACCGAGATGCCGAGATAGGTGAACATCGAGACGGCATGGTCGGTGAGCTTGTTGCGCCGCACTGCCGCGATCACCCCGAGCGCGATGCCGATGATGGTGACGCAGATGAAGGAGAGCACCGCAAGGAGGGCGGAGGCCCGCAACGCATCCCAGATCAGGGGGGCCACGGGCCGGTCCATCACCATGGACTGGCCGAGATCGCCGCGCAGGATGCCGGACGCCCATCGCCAGTATTGCACATAAACCGGGTCGTTCAGGCCCAGCCGCTGCTCGACCGCGGCGACAACCTCGGGCGTGGCGAACTGCCCGACAATGACATAGGCGACATTGCCGGGCAGCACCTGGGTCACGCCGAAGATCAGCACCGACGTCACGATCAGTATCCCGACGATAGCGAGCAGGCGGCGCAGGATGTAGACGGTCATGAGACCCGCCTCCGGTCGGCGATCAGCTATTCAACCGTAACCTCGCGCAGATCCAGCCACATCATCGGATGCGAGTGGAAGTTCTTCACCTTCGGCGAAAAGGCGTTGGTGTGGTTCAGCACATAGGGAATGATCCCGGCCGGGCTGGCCTCCGCCACTTCCTGGAATTTCTTGTAGAGCGCGGCTCGCTCCTCGTCGGTCTTCGCCGCCCGGGCGGCATCGAGCACCTTGTCCATCTCCGGGTTGCTGTAGTTCCACAGCGTCGTGTTCCAGGATCCGGTCGAGTGGTACCAGGGGTAGATGGAGGTATCGATGGTCGGCCGGCTGTAGAAGCCGTCGATGAAGAAGGCGGCTTTGCCTTCGATATCCTTGACGAACTTATCCCACGGTACGCGCTGGATCTCAGCCCTGATGCCGATCGGCTTCAGCATCTCCGCCACGCCGAGACCAAGGCGCTCGCGGGTCGGCCGGCCGCTCGGGACATAGAGTGGAATTTCGAAGCCATCCGCATACCCGGCCTCGGCGAGCAGCGCCTTCGCCTGGGCGATGTCGGGCTTGGTGATGGGCAGATCGGAATTGTAGTAGGGATGCGTCGGCGGGATCATCGTGTGGGTGGGCGTGCCCGCGCCGAACAGGGCGATGTCCACCAGGCCCTGCCGGTCAAGCGCCAGGGAGACCGCCTTGCGCACCCGTTGGTCATCGAAGGGCTTCTGATTGGCATTCAGGATGACGCCGTCCCATGTGGACGTGGCGATCGAGTCCATCTCGACGTTCGGGTTGTCCTTGTACTGGCTGATCGTTTCCGGCGGCACGTCCCAGATCAGGTCGATCTCGCCATTCTCCAGGGCGGCGAACTGCGCAGCGCGCTCGGGGATGATCCGGATCAGGATCTTGTCGAGCTTCGGGATGTCCGGGTTGTAATAGTCGGCATTCTTCGAGAGCTCGAAACGATCGCCCGGTTGAAACAGATCAAGTTTGAAGGGACCCGTGCCAATCGGCTTGGAGGCGATCGTATCCAGCTTGTCGCGCGGCACGATGCGGACCTGGCGATCAGCCAGGATTTCGGCAAACCCCGCATAGGGCTGCGTCAGCTTGAACACGACGGTGTTCTTGTCGGGTGTCTCGATCGCTTCAACGATGCTGAAGTTCACCCGCGCCACCGAAGCGGTCGCCTTGTCCATCACGCGCTCGATGGTGGCCTTCACATCTTCCGCCTCGAGCGGGCGGCCGTCGTGGAATTTCACGCCGTCGCGCAGCTTGAACGTCCAGGTCTTGAGGTCGTCGCTCGCCGTCCAGCTCTCGGCGAGGTCGGGCTTCACCTGGCCTTTCGGGTCGCTTTCGGTCAGACCGGAAAAGACCAGGTTATTGATGATGTATTCCTCGCCGATCTTGGTCTTAGCCGGATCGAGCGTGTTGACATTGGACGGCACCGCCACCCTCAGGGTGCCCTCTGCTTGGGCAGCGCCGGCGGCCATTGTCGCCACCAGACCCGCCGCGAGTATCCATCCGAATAATCGCTTCATGTTCTACCTCCCCTGTTCTCATGCTTGGCGAGATGTTCTTCTTCTTACTCGACCCCGATGCCGCGCGACGCGAAGATGGCACCGAGGAATTCAAGAATAAGCGTGCTGGCGAGCAGGCTCGTCCGGCCATGCTCGTCGACCATCGGGTTCACCTCCACCAGGTCGAAGCCGACGATATTCGACCGTGCCGCCACCCCCTGCAGGATCTTGCGGACCTCGTGGTAGAGCAGGCCGTCCGCCGTCGGCGAGCCGGTGCCGGGAGCAATGGACGGGCACAGGCCGTCGATGTCGATCGTGACGAAAGTATTGCCCAATTTCGGGAAGCGTTCCAGCACCGCGTCAGGCCCCAGCTCGCGGATGGCCTCGCGGGTGAACACCATGGCGCCGGCTGCTTCCGCGTCCGCGATCTGGTCGTCGCTGGTGCGCACGTCGCGAATGCCGAGATGCACCATGTTGCGCACGAAGGGCAGCTCCTTCGAGCGCCGCAGCGGGCTGGCATTGGCGAATTTCACCCCGCCAATCTCGTCGCGCCAGTCCATATGCGCGTCGATGTGGACGATATCGAGCGGACCGAAACGCGAGAAGGCACAGACATTGGGGAAGGTGACGGAATGATCGCCGCCGATCAGCACTGGAAAGGCGCCGCGGTCGAGAATCCTCTCGATGCTGGACGTGATGTTGCGGCGGTTGGTCTCAAAATCGTAATAGGCGATGTCGACGTCGCCGCAATCGGCCATTCGCACGCCCTTGAGGAAGCGCTTGCGCTGGTTCACGTCCCAGTAGCCGTTGGGCTTGTGCCCGCCCCAGGCGGAATAGCGCACCGACATGGTACGCATGTCGCGCGGGCCGAAGCGGGTGCCCGGCCGGAAGCCGATGCCGCAATCATAGGGGATGCCGAGAAAGGCGATGTCGGTATCGAGGGTCGCCAGATCTTCATGCGGAGGGGAGCGGAAGAATGTACAGAGCCCGACGCTGGGGAGGTTGGCGGCATAACGGGGTTCGGTCATCACTGGTACCTCTTCTCTCGACGGGAAGGGCGGGAGCGGTGCAGCCGACGCCCTCTATGCTAGGAAATTTCTGAGCCTAAGGCTCCTTCTCGTTGGCGGGTCTGGTCCCGCTCAACCAGACGCCGGCGGCGGTGAGCCCCTGCTCGCGCTGGCGCACGATGTCGGGCACGGATGACCCGAGGCGGCTCGCCAGCAGCGCCATGAGAATTTCGGCGGCGGCGAACGCCGGGGAGATCGTGTCGAAGAACGAGGGCGAGCGCACCGGAACGATGATGGGAACGGTTGCCAGCCTGCCGATGACGGACAGCTCGCTGTCGGTGATCGCGACCACCGGGACGCCCGCGCGCGCGGCAAGTTCCACCGCCTCGATGGTGCTCAGGGCATAGGGGTCGAAGCTGACCGCGAATAGCACATCGTTCGGCCGCGCGCGCCGCAAGGGATCAAGACCGATATTGCCAGGACCATCCAGGAGCATGGCGCGGTCCCAGAAATAGCTCTGCACGTAGCTGAACTGGTAAGCCACGGGAAAAGAAGCGCGCGCGCCGATGCACAGGATCCGTTCTGCCTTGGACAGGCAGTCGGCAGCCGCAATGAAGCTGGCCGTCGCCTTGGGGCTGGCAAGCGCCGAGATATAGCCCGACAGGCTCTCGGCCATTGCGGAAACGAGGCCTTTTTCGCCGAGCTTCTCCCGCCTCGAGAGCATGCCCTCCGCGCGTCCGCTGAACCAGGCCGCGCTGTCGCGCATGTTGTCAGCGAAAATGGCCTTCAACTCGTCATAGCCGGACAGGCCCAGCCGCTGGGCAAGCCTGGTCATGGTAGCGGGAGGAACGCTGGCGAGACGGGCTTGTTCGCGCATCGACAGCAAAGCCACTTCGCTTGGATTTTCCAAGATGAAGCGCGCGGCCGACTGCATCTGCGCCGGCATCCGGTCGAACTCTGACTTGATGCGTTCGGTCAGCTGTGCCCCACTCATGAAACAGATGGTATATCCATACCGCAGAGAGTCAACATCTGTTTCATTGCAGGTGTTGACGACCTGGGCGGGGCCCGGTCCATCTGATAGACTTCACCGTCCGCTGAATATCGCTGAGCCTGCTCAGGTCTCAATCTTGAGCAGATCGCCATACTGCTTGCGCAGCTCAGCCTTCTGCACCTTGCCCATGGTGTTGCGCGGCAGCTCGTTGACCATCAGCACCCGCTTCGGCACCTTGAACTTGGCCAGCCGCTGGGCCAGCTGGCCGATCACTGTCGGCTCGTCAACCGACGCGTTCGGCTTGAGCGTCACCACCGCCACCACCGCTTCGCCGAAATCGGGATGAGGCACGCCGATGACCGCGGATTCCTCGATTCCGGTAAGCTGATCAAGCTCGGTTTCCACCTCCTTCGGGTAGACGTTGAAGCCACCGCTGATAATGAGATCCTTGCCGCGGCCGACGATGGTCACCCGGCCTTGCTCATCCATGGTGGCGAGGTCGCCGGTGATGAAGAACCCGTCCGGCCTGATCTCCTCCGCGGTCTTTTCCGGCATGCGCCAATAGCCCTTGAACCGGTTCGGGCCGTCGGTCTCCAGCATGCCCACCTCGCCCGGCGCCACGGGGCGGCCTTGCGCGTCGGCGATGCGCACCTTGACCTCGGGCAGGGCGAAGCCCACCGTGCCGGGCACCCGCTCGCCATGATAGGGGTTGGAGGTGATCATGCCGCATTCGGTCATGCCGTAGCGTTCGAGGATCTCGTGTCCGGTCACCGCCGCGAACTGCCGGTGCGTCTCGGCCAGCAGCGGCGCCGAGCCCGAGATGAACAGGCGCATGTTGCGGCAGACGTCGTGGTTGAACCCCGAATGGGCGAGCAGCCGGGTGTAGAAGGTCGGCACCCCCATCATCACGGTGGCCCGTGGCAGCTGGGCGATCACCTGGTCCGCGTCGAACCTGGCAAGCCAGATGATCTCGGAGCGGTTCAGGAAGGCGGTGTTCAACGCCACATAGAGCCCATGCACATGGAAGATGGGCAGGGCGTGCAGCAGCACGTCGCCCGGCGCGAACGCCCACAGGTCCTTCAGCGTGAGCGCATTGGAGGACAGGTTGCGATGGGTGAGCATGGCGCCCTTTGAGCGCCCGGTGGTGCCCGAGGTATAGAGCAGGCCGGCAAGGTCGTCGCCCGCGCGCGGGGTGGTCTCGGCGGCCACAGGCATACCGGCCGCGAGTTCGGCCAGAGTGCCCTCGCCCTGCGCATCCAGGGTCTCCACCGCCGGCACGCCGTGCTTGTCGGCAAGCTCGTCCATGGCGGCGCGGCGCACCGGGTCGGCCACGATCAGCCGCGGCTCGGCATCGCCGACGAAATAGTCCACCTCAGCCGTGGTATAGGCGGTATTCAGCGGCTGGTACACCGCGCCCACCTTCATCACCGCGAGATAGAGCGCCACATTGGCGAGCGACTTCTCCACCTGCACGGTCACCCGGTCGCCAGGCCGAATGTCGAGCTCGCGCAGGGCATTGGCATAGCGGCCCACCTTGTCCAGCAGGCCCGCATAGGACAGGCCCACCCGCCCCGGCACCGTGAAGGCCGGACTGTCGCCGGCCTCCAGGAACCGTTTCTCGAGCAGCGTGTAGAGATTGCCATCGGAACTCATTGCGATCCGTCTTTCGTTTTCACCGGAACCAGCCCGCCTGGCATCAGCGCCGCCAACGCGACATCAAGCCTGGCAGGGGCGCGGCCGGCGTCTTCGGCAGCCTCCTTCCTGGCCAGTGCAGCGCGAATAACACGGGCGCCGACATAGCGGAAGGGTTCGGGCGGGAAACGTTCGGCTTTGTAGTCCACCAGCGGCAGCCGCGCATAGTCGTCATCGAGCCCGAGGCTGAGCGAGGCCAGGATGCGGCCGCCAAGATGGCTCGGTCCCACGCCATTGCCGGAATAGCCGAAGGCATAGGCAATATTGGGCTGGCCGGCCAAATGGCCGAACAGCGGCAGGCCGGTCATAGTGCGGTCGATCGGGCCGGACCAGCTCTTGGCGTCCGGCACCTGCCGCAGCTCTGGATAGAACCACTCCATGGTCTGCCGCACCTGGTCGCGGAACGGGGAGGGGCCTTCGTAAAGGTTGCCCAGCTTGCGGCCGAAAGCGAAGGCGCCGCCGCCCTTGCCGAACACCATGCGGCCGTCGAGGGTGGAGCGATAGTAGTTCGTGAACAGGCGCGAGTCCGAAATGGCAATGCCGTTACGCAGCTCGGATTTGGCCAGGATCTCGGGGCAGGGGGCGGTTGCGACGATATCGCTGCCCACCACCACCATGAGGGGGGCAAGCTCCGGGATGAGGCCGCTCCAGGCATTCATCGCCAAGCCCACGCGCTCAGGCCTGACCGTGCCGCGGGGGGTGACCACCTGCGGCGCCGCGCCGCGCACCAGCTTTGTCATGGGTGATTTTTCGTAGATGCGCACACCCTTGCTGATCGCCACGCGCTTGAGGCCTCGTGCCAACCGCGCCGGGTGGATCGTCGCCGCATTCGGCAACAAGGTTCCCGCCAGCTGCCGGCGCGATCCGCTGCGCTGCTGCACCTCCTCCGGTGAAAGCGGCTGGAACAGCGGAAGCCCATAGCGCTCGAGCGCCTCCTGCGTGGAGCGCCAGGAACCCACCTGCTCGGGGTTGCTGGCTGTCCAAAGCCAGCCATCGCGGCGGAAGTGGGCGTCAATCCCGTGCTCGGTGCAGAAGCGGCCGACCTCGGGCACGGATGACTCGCCCATTTCGATGATGCGTCGGGCGTCCTGCCCGCCCACCATCTTGACCAGGGTCAGGAATTTCGCCGCCCAGGTCAGCATGAAGCCGCCATTGCGGCCGCTGGCCCCGCTGCCGCATAGGTCCGCCTCCAGCAGCACCACATCCGTTGCGGGTCGCAGCGTCTTGATGGCGATGACGGTCCAAAGACCTGTGAAGCCGCCGCCGACGATACAGACGTCTGCCTTCGTGTCGCCCTCGAGCGCCAGCGGAGGATCTGTCTCCTCCGCCAATGCCTCGTCTAGCCAAAGGCTGCGCGTGGAAGACATGATTAGTGCCTTGTGCGCGGGCCGGTGGCCAAGCCGCCGGGAATAGGCGGCATGGATAGCACACGCAGCTCCACCGCATCGCCAGCCGCGATACCGAGAACACGGCGGCCGAACGCGTCCAGCGGTATGGTCTCCTCATTTGCGTCCGTGACCACCTTGGCCCAAGCTCTGAGCGGGGCAGGGTTGCGGCCATGCAGCTCGATCAGGGCACCATCGGATGCACCAAAGGCAGCGCTCTGCGCCGGTGAAAGACGCAGGGTGCGGTGGCGTCCGCGGCGGCCCTCGTAAGGGTTGGTCTCGTCGGCGTGCACCTTCACCAGCAAACGCCTGGCGGCGATTTCGGCCCGGCGCTGCACTGTCGCCTCCATGTCGACCTCACCGGCCGCCGTCAGGATCACACCATAACGATCCCGCGCCCGCTCCACCGAGACATAGCCTAGCGCCACATCGGCGCGCACCTTCTCCGGATCGCGCCGCAGTGGATCGCCATAACCGCCGCCACCGGCCGATTCCATGACGACGACGTCGCCCTGCTGCAGCTTCAAGCCGGTGGTCTTGCCCGGGGTCGCAAGGGGCCGCTCGACGCCGTCGCGGTAAATGGTGGCGCGCACCTGGTGCGAGGCATGGGCCCGTGCCATGCCATAGGGCGGGATCACGGCACGGTCGCTGAGCACCGAATATTCCGCCTCCTCATCCATGAGGCGCAGCGCGCGATGCATGCCGAGCCCGCCGCGGCTCATGCCCTCGCCGCCGGAATCCGTGCGCAGCTCCAGGCGCTCGACCATGAAGGGAATGGTCGCCTCCAGGTTCTCCACCGTCTCGATGGAGCGCACATTGCCGTGGTCCACATTCACGAAGGCTGACGAGCCGTCATGCTCGGCAAAGCCTCCGTTACCGCCCGCCGGCACCTCGATATAGACGTAGTTGCGCTTATGCCCGGTGTGATAGCCGCCCATATTGTTGGGAAAGGAGGTACCGCACAGGTCGCCGGACACGCGCTCCAGCGCCACCTGCGAGAGGGCCCCCAGCATGACCGAGAGTGAGCGCTTGCGCACCTCCGCATGCGCCCCGGCCGGCGCATCCGGCTTCACGTCCACGATCGAGGCCGCCGGTGCGGTGAAGCTGATCGGCCGAAACGAGCCGCCATTCACGGCGCCGCCCGGGTCGAGCGTCGCCTTGAGCGCCACGAACACGCCGGCACCGGCCACCGCCAGCGATGAATTCACCGGGCCCGGCACCTGCGGGTTGGAGCCGGCGAAATCCGCCACGATCTCGTCGCCGCGGATCGTCAGCTTCAGCTTCATCAGCACCGGGTCGAACACGCCGTCATCATAATATTCGAGATAGTCCTCGTAGTAATAGTCGCCATCCGGCAACGCGGAGATGCGCTCGCGCATGCGCCGCTCGGCCCGGTCGAGATTGAGGTTGATGCAGGTCTTGACCGTCTCCTTCCCGTATTTGTCGATCATCTTGCGGATGCGGTTCTCGGCAATGCGGCAGGCGCCGATCTGCGAGTTGAGATCACCCAGGCGCTCCTGCGGAATGCGCATATTGCAGAGCACCAGGTCTTGTGCCGCCTTGTTCAGCTTGCCCCGGTCATAAAGCTTGAGCGGCGGAATGCGCACACCCTCTTGGAAGATGCTCTGCGCTGCGCCGGAATAGCTGCCCGGCACCATGCCGCCCACATCGGCCCAATGGGTGCGCACGCCGGGGAACATGAACAGCTCGCCATCCACGAACATGGGGATCAGCACCGTCACGTCGTTGAGATGCGTGCCGCCCCTATAGCTGTCGTTGAACAGGATGACATCGCCCGGCGCGAGGTCGTCGCCCAAATCCTCCATCACGCAGCGCACGCCCCAGGGCATGGGGATGATATGGCTCGGCAGGTCGTTATATTGCGCCACCAATTCCGCATCCACGCTGAACAGGGCGCAGGAGAAATCGTCGAGCTCGTAGACCGCCGCGGAATAGGACGTGCGCACCACATTGGCGCGCATCTCGCGCACGATGGCGATCAAGCCCTCGGTCACCACCTCCAGCGTGATGGGGTCAACCATGCCTGTTACCCTCTGGTCCATGATCACTGCCCCTTTGCCAGAATGAGAACCCCAAATCGCTCGACCGTGCAGTGCCAACCCGGCGGCACCACGGTGACCGATCCGGATTCCTCCACGATCGCCGGGCCGGCGAAGGCAGCGTTCGCCGGCAGCTTCGTGCGGTCGTAGACGGGCGTGGACTGGAACGCGCCGTCGAACAGCACCTTGCGCTCGCTAGTGCACGCAGCGGCAAGGGTACCTTGCACATGCCATTCCGGCAGCATCGGCTTGGACATGACGCCAATCACCGCCAGACGGAAATTCACGATTTCCAGCGGATCGCCCTCAGCCGAATGGCCATAGCGCTGCTCGTGCGCCTGATGGAAGGCCTTCGCATATTGCGCCAGATCGATAGGGCCGTCCGGCAGCTCGACCACCAGCTCCCACGACTGGCCGACATAGCGCAGGCCACAGGCGCGCCGCATCTGCACCGAGCTCGACTCGATCGATTCGGCCGCAAGCCCGGCAGCGCCTTCCGCCTCCATCTCGCCGAAGATCGTCTCCATCTCCGGCACATTCTCGGCCACCAGCGGCAGTGGACGGGTGCGCACATAATCGTGCCGGACGTCGGAGAGGATTGCACCGTAGGCCGAGAAATTGCCCGGGTTTGGCGGAACGACCACCTTCGGGATCTCCAGCTCCTCCGCAATAAAGGCGGCATGCAGGGGACCGGCGCCCCCATAGGCGAGCAGAGCGAAGTCGCGCGGGTCATAGCCCATGCCGATCGAGATCTCCTTGATCGCGCTCACCATGCGTGCAACCGCAATGCGCACGATGCCTTCGGCCAGGGACAGGCGCGTCACGCCCTCCATCTTGGCCGCAAGCCGGTCGACCGCCGCCTCCGCCAGGTCGGGCCGCAGCCGCACCGTGCCGGCCAGGAGGCCCTCGGGATCGATGCGCGCCATCACCACATTGGCGTCCGTCACCGTCGGCTCCGTGCCGCCGCGGTCATAGCAGGCCGGCCCCGGCTGCGCCCCGGCGCTCTGTGGCCCCACTTTCAGAATGGGACCGCTGTCCAGCCAGGCAATGGAACCGCCGCCGGCGCCCACTGTATTGATCTCGATCTGCGGGGTGCGATTGGGGAAGTCCGATATGAACTGCTCGTTGGTGAGCGGCACCTGCAGGTCTTCCAACAGGCAGACATCGGTGCTGGTGCCACCCATGTCATAGGTGATCAGGTTGCGGATGCCGATGGCTTCCCCCAGCGACACCGAGGCGGCAACGCCGCCGGCCGGGCCGGAGAGGATGGTATTGACGGGAAAGCGTGCCGCGCGCTCGCCGGTGAACACGCCGCCATTGGAGGTCATGATGAACACCGGCTTGCCATAGCCGCGCTGGCTCAGGGCGCCGTCGAGCGATGCGAGATAGCGGCTCACCCGCGGACCGGTATAGGCGTTGAGCACCGCGGTCGAGTAGCGCTCGTATTCGCGGAATTCCGGCAGCACATCCGCCGACGTCGTCACGAAGCAACCCGGCAAAGCCTCCTCGATGGCCTGCGCAATCTTCCGCTCGCTCGCAGGATTGGCATAGCTGTGCAGCAGGCATACCGCTACCGCCATCGCATCCACCGCACGCAGCTTCGCGATGATCTCCTGAAGCTCGTCCCTGGGAACGTCGCGCAACACGGTTCCATCCCGCAGCGTGCGTTCGTCGATCTCGAGGATCCGGCTGCGCGGCACCAGAGGCGCGGCCTTCAGCGTCTTGATGTTGTAGAGCACCGGGCGGTTGGTGCGGGCGATCTCCAGCGTATCGCGAAAGCCGCGATTGGTGATGACCCATACATCGGCGCCCTTGCGCTCCAGCACCGTGTTGGTCGCCAGCGTCAGTCCGTGGATCAGGCGCTCGGCCTGCGCAAGCTCGATGCCCAGACGGTTGAGCGCGGCAAGCACTCCTTCCTGCGGCGCATGGGGCGTGGTCGGCGCCTTTTCCGACCGCAATTCGCCGCGCGCGGCGTCATAGGCGACCGCATCGGTGAACGTGCCGCCCACATCTATTCCAATCCAACTCATACCAACATCGCTCCCCTGTCCCGGCCGGCAGACCGGCCGTGATGTCATGAAAGTTTCGCCCGGTCAGATCAGCAGCCGGTTGCCTGAAAAGACCGCCTTGCCGTCCAATTCGAGCGTGGCCTCGGTCAACACCGTGTCGTAATGGGCGGCCGCCTTGCAGGTGCCGCCGATATAGGCGCTGGTGCCGAGCGCCAGCTGGAATCCGCCCCACACGCTCTCATCGCTGAGCATGGTGCCATCCAGCGTGCACATCGGATTCATGCCCAACCCGAGTTCGCCCAGATTGTAAACATTGGGATCATCGAAGCTCTCCAGGAGCTCGCGGAACAGCTTGGCCTCCCGGCCGCCTTCGATCGAGACCGCCAGCCCGTCGCGGAAGGTGATCTCCACCGGCGCGCTCTCGATCAGCGCCACCCCGGGAATGCTGGCATTCACCACGATGCGCCCGTTGGCCGTGCCCTCCACCGGCGCGATGCTCGCTTCCAGGCAATAGCCCGCGGAAATGTCGACAGTATTGGCAAAGCCGTTCAGCGACCGCCCGCGCCGCCCGGCCAGGCTCATGGTGATGTCGGTCCCCAGGTCCGAGACCACGCGTGCGGTGGATGCCTCGGTCAAAGCATGGGCGAGTGCATCGATCTGCGGGCGTAAGGCCTCGAAATCCACTTGCCAGCCCGACGCGAGGAAGAAGTTCTCGTCGCTCGATTCCGGCAAGACGATCACTCTTGCGCCCTTGGCCTGGGCATTGCGGCGTGCCTCAGTATGGGCAATGTTTCGCACGGTCGCGCCAATGATCAGCTCGCTTGCGGCCATGGCTGCGGCTATGGCCGGGGCCAACGCCGACCCATGGTGGGATGAGGGCATCATTTGCATGGTGATCGGGTGCGCACCTACCTCGGTCGCCGCCAGCACCAGCGGCTCCACATTCCCGGCGGTGAGTGCATCGCAGAGGATCAGAAGCTGGGTCTCGGCGGTGCAGCCGCCCAACAGCTGCACCACTTTGCGGGCATTGGGTATCTTGAGCGCTGTGGATATCATCGCTTCACCTTTTCGCGCGTGCCTGTGCGCCCTTCTTCGGCTGCAGGTCCAGCCGGGCGGCAGCGTTGCTGAGATGGGAGAACATGGCATCGCGAGCGCGCGCCTCGTCGCCTGCCTCGATGGCGAGGAAGACCGCCTCATGCTCTTTTTCCACCGTAGTGCCGAGGCCGGGATAGCGCGCGGTGTTCTGCCGGGCGGTAGCGATCGCTCCGCGCACGCTGCCTTCCAGGAAGGACATGAACTCGATGAAGTAGTGATTGGCAGAGGCTTCCGCGATCGACCGGTGGAAGCGCGCATCCGACTGCGACCCATCCGCGCCAAGCTCGATGGCCTTGGCCATCTGCGCCATCGCTTCCCTCATCTGTTTCAGGTGGGCCTTGGTCCGACGGCTGGCGGCCAGGCCGGCTGCCTCGACCTCCAGCGGCCGGCGCAGCTCGAAGATCAGCGCGAGCTCATGTCGGTCGAGTCTCTCCCCTTCGATCCGAAAGGCGGTGCTCGCGCCGGTTTCGCTAACGAAGGCGCCGAGGCCCTGCCGCGATTGCACCAGCCCATCCTGCTTCAGCCGAGATACGGCCTCGCGGATGGCCGCGCGGCTCACGCCAAACATGTCAGCCATTTGCTGCTCGGTGGGCAATTTGCTGCCAGGCTCGCGCGTGCCGGCCAGGATTTCCTGCCGTAACACATCGGCGATCTGGTCAGCCAAAAGCCGCCCCCTGTTGAGGCCCATGGTCATGCGCAGGACCTCTCGTCGATTTTGCTGCCGCCAGACCCCAAAGCCAGCACTTTGCCGGGATTGAGAATATTGCCGGGGTCGAGCAGCCGCTTGATGCAGGCCATCATCTCCACGGCATCGGCCGCACCGTAGCGGATGAGCGCATCGCGCTTCAGCAAACCCACGCCATGTTCCGCGCTGAAGCTTCCGCCCACCGCGGCAACCTGATCATAGACAATGGTCTCAACCGGCTTGGCGAGCTCGAAGAAGTCGTCCGGGCTCTGCTCCCGGCCGCAGCAGATGTTGAAGTGAATGTTGCCGTCCCCTACGTGGCCGAACGCCACCACCTCGACTGCCGGAAAGCGCCGGCCGATCTCGGCCGTGGCACTTTCGATGAAGCGGGGGATCATGTTGAGCGGCATCGACACGTCGTGCTTGAAGCTTGGCCCGGCTAGCCGCTGGGCCTCGACGCAGGCCTCGCGGATACGCCAGAACATCTGCGCCTCGCGCGTGCTGACGGCGATAGTCCCATCAAGAACGCGTTCCGCTGCGAAATTGGATGCCAGGATGTCCTCGATCACCGGCCGCAGCGGTACAGCCGTCTGGCTCGACGACAATTCGATGAGCACGTACCAGGACGACTGCTGCTCCAGCGGATCCTCCAGCCCAGGCACATAAGCCAGCGCCATCTCGATGCCGTTGCGCGGCAGCAGCTCGAAGGCGGTGAGGAATTCATCCGCCTGGTCCCGCACGTCCGCGTAGAGCGTGAGCACGGCGTTCAGATCGGCCACAGCCACCAAGGCGCTCTCCGTCTGGCGCCGTTCCGGGAACAGCTTCAGCGTCGCTGCGGTGATGATGCCGAGCGTCCCTTCCGAACCGACGAACAGCTGCTTGAGATCGTAGCCGGTGTTGTTCTTCCGTAGACCGCGCAGGTCGCTGAGAATTTGGCCGGAAGGCAGGACGACCTCCAGCCCCAGCACCAGCTCACGCATATTGCCGTAACGCAGCACAGCCGTGCCGCCCGCATTGGTCGCGATATTGCCGCCGATCTGGCAGGAGCCCTCGGCTCCCAGGCTGAGCGGGAAATGGCGCTTCAGCGCTGTTGCCTTACCCTGCAATACCTGCAGGATGCAGCCTGCTTCCACTGTGATGGTATTGTTGACCAGATCGTGCGAGCGGACCCGGTTCATCCGCTCAAGGCTCAAGATGATGCCGTCTTCCTGGGCTGAGGGGGCCGTGCCGCCGCACAGCCCCGTGTTACCGCCGCGCGGAACGATCGGCCGACCGCGCCGGCCGCACAGGGTGACCACCTCGGCCACCTGCACGGTGTCGGACGGCTTCACCACCGCCGCCGCGCGCCCATGATAGAGACCCCGGAAGTCGGACAGGTAGGGGACCTGCGCCGCAGGGTCGGTGAGGCAGTTCTCCTCGCCGACGATGCGGGTCACGTCCGCTATGAAGCTTCCGTTCGACACGATGAACTCCGGGTCAGCCATGGACGCGAGCGGTCCTGTCACTGCACGCCATAGGTGGCTGGGTCGAGCTTGTCATAGACCTCCTTCTTCAGCAGAGCGACCACCTGGGTTTCGTCCTTGCGGTCGATGGTCTTCAGAAGCTCGGTCCAGCGGTTGAGGATGCGGAGATAGTCGTCGATGATGGCTTGCGCACCCTCCATCGCGCCGGGTCCGCTGACTTGCGCCTTACGGTCTTCACTGATGAATTCTGCCGTCTTGGCCTTGAGGTCTTCCGCAGGCTCGACCACCTTGACCCCCTTCTCCTGGGCCCAGGCGAGGATCTCTTCGTTCTCCTTCTCATAGCCGAGGGTGGTGCGCACCACGTGCACCGCCATCGTGTCGAGCATGACTTTGCGTTGCTCGGGTGTCAGACCAGCCCAGAACCCGGGGTTCAAGCCATACATCGCGCCGGAGAAATAGACGCCGGCCCGCACCATGTTGGCGAACTTGGCCACCTCCCACAGGCTGTGCGACTTCAGCGCGTCGTTGGAATTGCCCGCGCAGTCCAGCGCGCCCTTCTCCAGGCCCGTATACATCTCATTGGAGCTGATATTGACCGGCGTCGCGCCGACGAACCGTGCCCAGCGCTCGTAGACGCCGCCCGGCATCCGCACCCGCTTCCCGGCCATATCGGCCAGCGTCTTGACCTCCGTCGTGCAGAACAGGTTATAGGGCGGGGTGCTGAAACCACCGCCGAACACCACCTTGTTGTCCTTCCATTCCTTGAGCTGTGCTTCATTGGTGAAGCTGAATTCCGTCACCGCCAGCACTTGCGCCACCATGTCGGTGCTCTCGAAGGCCAGCGACGCCACGAGATTGGCCACCGGCAATTCCTTCGGCGTATAGGTGCCGGCGAAATAGCCGAGCTGAGCGATATTGTCGCCAATCGCCGACAGTGAGGCGCGCGGCGGCACCAGCACGCCGCCCAGGAACACCTTGAACGTGATCTCGCCATTGCTGACCTTGGCGATGTCCTTGGCGAAGTCGATATAGCCGAACTTGCCCAGCGGCTGGGTATCGGGCATGTAGGTGTTCGCAGTATATTCTTCGGAAAGTACTGGTGTGGTCCAGGCTGCACCAAGCAAAGCGGCCAGGAGTGTCGTTCTCATTATTCTCATCGGTTCGCCCTCCTCTTTATTGGCACGTTCAGCGCATCAGCGTTGGCAGAAACAGCGTGATCGCGGGAAAGGCGATCAGCATGGTCAGCGTAACGAGATCGGCTGCCACGAACCCGCCAATGCCGCGAAAGATGGTGTGGAGCGGGACGAGGCCTCCGAGTGTGCCCTTGATCACGTAGACGTTGAGCCCGACCGGTGGGGTCACCAGCCCGATCTCCAGAAGCTTGGTCGCCAGGATGCCAAACCAGATCAGGTTCACGTCCGCCTCGCGCAGGATCGGCAGCAGGATCGGCAGTGTCAGCATCAGAATGCCGATCGGATCAAGGAAGCAGCCCAGGATCAGGTAGAGCACCGTCGCGCACAGGATGGCGAAGATCGGTCCGGAGCCCCAGCCCAGCAGGTATTCCGCCAGCATGTCCGGCACGCCCGACATGGCCATGAGCCGTGTCAGCAGCGCCGTGCCGATGATCAGGATGAAGATGGACGACGTGCTGGCCAGGGTCTGGAAACAGGCGCGCTTCAGCATGCCGGCATTGACGGTGCCGCGGGTCGCAGCGATGACCAGGGTGAGGAAGGCGCCGACGCCGCCCGCTTCCGTGGGCGTGAAGATGCCGAGCATGATGCCGCCGATCACGCCGATGATCAGCACCGGCAGCGGCCATACCTCGCGGACGGCCTCCAGCTTCTCCGCCCGGCTGAAATGTTCGTCCGTGCGCGGGGCAAGCGAGGGATTGATGCTCACCCTCGTAATGATCAGCAGCATGAACACCAGGGCGGAAAGCAGGCCCGGGATCACGGCCGCAACGAACAGGGCGCCGATCGACACCTCGGCGAAGATGCCGTAGAGGACGAGGATCACGCTGGGCGGGATAAGGCTGCCAAGGGTTCCGGCCGAGGCGACCACGCCGGTGGCGAGCGCCGGCTGATAGCGGGCGCGCAGCATTTCCGGCACCGTGATCTTCGCCATGGCCGCGGCAGTGGCAACGCTTGATCCGGAGACGGCCGAGAACAGGGCGCACGCGCCAACGCTCGCGCAAGCCAAGCCACCCGGCAGTCGCCACAGCAAGATCCGCATGGCGCGGAACAACCCGGCCGTCAGCCCGGCATTGGCCGCGATGAAGCCCATGAGCAAAAACATGGGAATGGCGGTGAGATCCCAGCTTCCCGCGAAATTGTAGGGGATGGCCTTGAGCATACCCCAAGCCGCAACATCGCTGGCAATCGCCCATATGCCGATGAACGAGACCAGGCCCATGGCGACCCCGATGGGGACGCCGCCCGCCATGAGCAGAAGGGCCGCGGCCAACGCAACCCAGCCGATCGCCAGGCTACTCATGGACGAGCGCTTCCTCCGGTGACGCGTCACGCGCAAAGGCCGGACCGTCGCCTTGCGGTTTCTCGGCCGCGAAGTTGATGATGCCTTTAATGGTGTGCAGAACGAGCGCCAGCACCAGCAGGCCGAAGCTTATGGGCAGGATCCAGCGGGAGGGCCAGATCGGAAGCTCAAGTCCCATCGGCTCCTCCCCGATGCGGGTATATTGAATCGCATCTTGCCAGCTCTGATAGGCGAGCATCGCAAAGAAGACGATCGCAGCGACGCGGCCAAAGATGTAGAAGGCGTTCCGTGCCTTGATCGGCATGTACTGCACGAACAACTCGACTTCGATATGCTCGCTCTTCCGTTCCACGAAGGCCAAAGGAAGGAAGACCACGGCGATCATGTAGTAATAGGAGACGATCTCGATCGTCCCGACCAGCGCGATCCGGAAGAAATAACGGAGAGCGACATCGACCGTGATGTGAAGCATCATCAGGGCAAGGCCGATGCTTCCAGCCAACAGCGACAGGAAGATCAATCGGTCCAGCCATCGTTCTGCTTGCGCCACGCTCGCTCCTTCGCGGTGCCCGAATGGTGGGGTGCCGGGCCAGCGGGCACGGCAACGGGAGATCGTCTTGGCTCGAAAAGCTGCGCGCCCCCTGTCTCCGGACGCACACATCCCGACAACCCCGGAGGATCCCGGTTGCCGTCGGGCTCAAGATGAGGCCCGGCAGCGCCAAAACGCTCGTTGATAAGAGCAGGCTAATGGAAGTCAGGTTGCCTGACAAGTAGAATTGATTTTTTGTCACGAGCAAGCCCGCCACACCGGTTGGAGCGCAGTTCCGCCGAGACGATGGTGCCGATCGGGTTGCGCCTGACGGGCGAAGACGCAGGGTAAGCGCCTCCGGACTGAATCTCTCCTTCCTCAGACGCGCCGGCGCGTCAGCCGAACCGATGCGGCGCCGCGGCCGTCAAGGCTACGGTCCCTCTATCGTGTCTCCACCTGGATAATAGTGCTGGAGGGGCCTCTCCCAGCCTGGTCCTGAAAGCTGATCAGTTATGGCGGTAGGGGGTTACAACTCCGCTGCTCGCGGCGCCGAGGATCCCCTTCACGTCCTGCCACGAGCCGGCCATGTGAGAGCGCAGCAGGTCTGCCAGTCTGCGTGAGTCGCGGTCGCGCAGGGCGTCCAGGATCTGCTGGTGCTCGATGACGGCCTGATCCCACCATTCAGGCTGCGAATTGCTGATATACCGCATGCGGCGCACGCGCATGTTCAGCTTGTTGTGGAGATCAATCAGAAAATTGTTCTTGCTTGCAGCGACGACTTTCTTGTGAATGCGTTGATTGATCTCGAAGTATTTCAGGCGTTCGCCGGATCTGTGATAGGCGAGCATGCGATCGTGCAGGCTTTGGATTTCGTTCAACTCGCGCGCGGTGATGTTTTGACACGCAAGCTCTGCAGCTGCGCCTTCGATGGCGCCGATAGCATAAAGCATGCCCATCACGTCATTCGCATCGGGGGAGGCGACCACCGCGCCTTTGCCGGGCAACAGCTCAACCAGGTTCTCGGAGGCGAGCACCTTGAGCGCCTCCCGCAAGGGGGTGCGCGAGATGCCGAGTGCATCGCAGAGCTGCATTTCCGGCACGATCTGGCCTGGCGCTAGCTCATCGACGAGAATCATGTCGCGAAGGCGTTCCGCGACCTGTTCGTGAAGAGTGGCGCGGGCAATCCTTCGCGGCGCGGCGGTTTGCGCAGACCGGGTGCCAACCCGTTCGGTTCGCTTCACCTTCTTGGATATTGGGTGCTCGTTCAAACTGCGTTCTCCCGCGCCGCTGCCGTCATTCACATGCGGATTAGCGGACCCTTGGCCATCCTTCAAGCTGCATTGGCCCGACGACGGCAAAGCATGCACGTCATGGTTTCTGGCGCTGGTCAGCGCCGCCATTCTCACACTTCGCGCATTCTCAATCCAGTGCCGCACAAAGGCAATTGACAATTCATAATTATGTATTTCTAATTGCCACACAAGCGAAGGGGACGTTTCAACGAGCCTAATGACGAAGGGGCGGATTGCCGGGAGTGGATAGGGAGGCGCGCTAGCGAGGCGTGTGGCGCCCCATATCGGTGGCGCGAGCACGAGCGAGGAAGCCCGGTGGTCCTGCCGGCCATTTCCCGCACCTGAATCCATAACCGCATCAACAATCCCAAGACAGCTGAGAGCTGATCAACACGGTGACCCGATGAGCGGCTGCCGTGATGGAAGAGTCTTGCGCAGCCCAGAAGGGTTTCCGACCTGCCCCGTGCCGGGCGGTCTGAACAGGGGAGAGGATCATGTCAGGTTATCTCGTCGCTAATCGCCGTCAGTTCGGCAAGCTTGCAGCCGGGCTAGCTCTGAGCACGGCCTTGCCAGGTCTCGGCGTTGCCGCCACTGGCGAGCCATTCAAGCTCGGGGCGCTCAACTCGATCACCGGTGCGGGCGGTGTCTATGGCCCGGGGATGCTCGAGGCCATCCAAATCGCGGTTGCCGAAGTGAACAATGCGGGCGGCGCTGCCGGCCGGCCGTTCCAGGTCTTCGCCGAGGACGACCAGACCAAGCCGGATGCCGCCGTGCTCGCGGTGAAGAAGCTGGTCGACATCACCCGGGTCGAGGCGGTGGTCGGCATCTGGTCATCGTCGGTACAGCTTGCGACCCTGCCGATCACCAATGCCGCGGAAATCCTGTCATTGAACACCTGCGGGGCACCGGAGATCGAGACCGAGGACAAGCTGGACCTGGTCTGGCAGTTCTATGCGTCCAATGCCATCATCGGCAGGGCCTTCGCGCAAATCGCGCGAGCCCGCGGCTTCAAGCGGCCAGGCATCCTGGCCTACAACAACTCCACCATGCTGGCCCAGGCGAACTACTTTAAGAAGGCCTGGGAGGACGGCGGCGGAGAGATCGCCGAGTTCGTGGTCTATGAGCCGAACCAGACCAGCTACCGCACAGAACTCGACCGTGTGCTCTCCAAGAACCCCGACATCGTCAGCCTGAGCTCCTATTCGCCCGATGTCACCATCCTTTTAAAGGAATGGTACCAGACCGGGCAGGAGTGCAAGTTCATCGCGCCGGGCTATTCGGTGACCCAGGCCGTGGGCGACACGCTCGGGCCGGACATCACCTCCGGCATCATCACGGTGTCCAACGTGCCGGCAAGCGCCAACGAGGCTTATCAGGTGTTTGTCGACGCGTTCAAGGCAAAGACCGGCAGGGAGCCGGAGATGTTCGCGGCGGCAGCCTATGACATGGTGATCACCCTGGCGCTGGCCATGGAGCTTGCGGGCCCGGATGCCAAATCGCCCGAGATTGCCAGCAAGATCCGCTCTGTGACCAACGCGCCGGGCACCAAGGTGAGCACCTTTGTTGAAGGTCGCGACCTGATCAAGAAGGGCGAGGAGATCGATTATGAGGGCGCTTCATCCTCGCTGGAATTCGGCTCTTTCGGCAATACCACGCCTGATTTCGGCGTGTTCGAATTCGTCGACGGCAAAGTCGTCCTGAAAGACGTCATGAAGCTTGAAGCGTAAGGGGCGATCGGGCGACCGGCCATGGAGTTCGTTCCCATTGCGAACGCGGCGATCAACGGCGCGGTGGTCGGGCTACTGCTCGCGCTGCCCGCGCTAGCGGTAACGCTGGTGTTCGGCATTGCGCGGTTCCCGAACGCCGCCACCGGCGACTACATGACCTTCGGGGCGTATACGGCCGTTGCGGCGCAAGCGGCACTGTCCGCACCGTTGATCGTGAGCGCCGCCGCGGCGTCGCTCGCCACCGCCCTGCTGGCATTGTTCTTCTATGGATGGGTGTTCCGGGCGCTTGCTTCCCGTTCTCCAGTGGCGAGCCTCATCGTCTCCATCGGCATTGCCTTCGTGGTCCGCAGCTCCATCACCTTCTTCGCAGGCCAGTCACAATACAATATCGACGCGCCATTGGTGCGGGCGTGGAACTTCAACGGCATCCGGGTGCTGCCCACGGATCTCTATATCGCCGGGGCGGCGCTAACCGCCCTGGCCGCGGTGTTCGCCATGCTTCACTTCACGGCGCTGGGCCGGCGCATGCGGGCGGTGGCCGACAACCCGGAGCTGGCGCGCGCCAGTGGCATCAGCGCGCGCCGGGTGATGATCACACTCTTTACCATCGTGGGGTTGTTCTGCGGCTTGGGCGGCTTCCTGCTGGGGATGAAGGCCGTGGTCATTCCCGAGCTGGGATGGGAGCTGCTGCTGCCGATATTTGCCTCCGTGATCCTCGGCGGCATCGGCAGCCCTCTCGGCGCGGTCTGTGGCATGATCCTGTTCGGGATCTCGCAAGAGGTCGCGTCGCTCTACGTGGGCTCTTCCTACAAGATCGTGCTGGCCTTCCTGGTCATCCTTTGTGTGCTGCTGGTGCGGCCGCAAGGCATGTTCGGCACCATCCGCGCGGTACGGTGACCCCATGGAATTCTATCTCGTCGCCATATCGATCAGCATTCTGATCTACATGCTGATGGCCAGCGGGTTGGCCTTGCAATATGGCTTCACCGGGCTGATCAATTTCGGCTATGTCGGCTTCTTCGCGATCGGCGCCTACACGTCCGCGCTTCTGTCGCTGAAGGGCGTGCCGCTGCCCCTGTGCCTCATCGCCGCCACCGTCCTGCCGGCGCTCGCCGCTTACCCTTTGGGCAAGGTGACCCTGCGGCTTGGCGGCGACTATCTCGCCATCATAACGCTTGGGTTTTCGGAATCGGTGCGCATGGTGCTGCAGAAGGAGGAATGGCTCACGCGCGGGGTGCATGGCATTCCCGGTTTGCCGCGCCTGTTCACCGATTGGGCGGGCACCGGTTCCGGCGACCTCACCCTGCTTGCGCTACTGCTGGCCGTCAATGTGGGTGTATTCGCGATGATGCGATATCTGATCCACAGCCCGTTCGGCCGTATCATCGCCTCCATCCGTGACAACGAGGTCGCAGTGCGGGCCCTGGGCAAGGATCCGACCTCGTTCAAGACGCGCTCGCTCATGCTGGGCTCGGCCCTGGCGGGTCTCGCCGGCGCGTTCCAGGCCCATTACGTCACCTTCATCAGCCCCGAGCAATTCGTTCCATTGATCACCTTCTATGTCTGGATCGCCATTATCCTGGGTGGCGCTGGCCGCATCAGCGGCATCATCGTCGGCACCGTGATCCTGCTCACCTTTCTCGAGGGCTCGCGCTTCATGCGCGATTTCGTTGGCGGCGTGTCCGAGGTGCAGCTGGCGAGCGTCCGGTTCTGGATCATCGGCATGGCCCTGATCCTGACGGTGCTGTACCGGCCGCAGGGCTTGTTCGCCGACAAGACGACGGGAGCTCGCTGAGATGAGCTTCCTTGCGGTACGCAATCTCACGGCGCGGTTCGGGGCTTTCACCGCCTTCGAGGATGTGTCCATCGAGCTCGAACGTGGCGCGCTGGTGGGTCTGATCGGCACCAACGGCGCCGGCAAGAGCACATTGTTCTCCGCAGTCACCGGTTATATCCGCACCCATTCCGGCAGCGTGCACTTTGCCGGTGAGGATGTATCGGAGCTCTCGATCGAGCATCGGGTGCAGCGCGGGCTTGCCCGCACCTTCCAGGTGCCGCGCGAGTTCGGCCGGCTCAGCGTGTTCCACAACCTGATGGCGGCGGCGCCGCACCAGGTGGGAGAAAGCCTGTTCGGTCTGGTGTTCGCGGCACCAAAGGTGGCCCGCCAGGAGGCGGAGCTGGCCGAGCGTGCGCGAGAGATGATGAGGTTCCTCAACCTCAGCCGGGTGGCCGATGCGCCCGCGGGCACCTTGTCCGGCGGGCAGAAGAAGCTGTTGGAGCTGGGCCGCCTCCTGATGCTGGAGCCGAGCTGCATCCTGCTGGATGAACCATTTGCCGGGGTCAATCCAGTGCTGATTCAGGAGATCTCCCAGCGGATCCTCGAGCTCAACCAGCGCGGCATCACCCTGTTCATCATCGAGCACGACTTGGCAGGCCTGTCGCGGCTGGTGCCGAAGATCTACGCCATGGACCGCGGCCGCATTATCGCGGAAGGCACGCCTGATGAGGTGCTGGCCGACCGGCACGTGCGCGAGGCCTATATGGGAGGCGTGATATGAGCCTCCTCAGGCTTGAGGGCGTTGCCGCCGGCTATACGGACGTGGACATCGTCACCGGCATCGACATGTATGTCGAGGCGCGCGAGATCGTCACCATTGCCGGCACGAACGGTGCCGGCAAGTCCACCGTGATCAAAGCGATCATGGGGCTGTTGAAGCGGATCTCCGGATCGATCGTCTTCGACGGGCAGGAGCTGACCAGGCTGCCAGTCGAGAAGCGGGTCAGCACCGGCATCTCTTATGTGCCACAGGTGCTGAACGTGTTCGGCGCCCTCACGGTGCATGAAAACCTGCTGGTGGTCGAGCATGTGAAGAACCGGGCCGAGCGCATCGGCCTGATGTATGAGCTGTTTCCGGCGCTCGCCGGCCGGCGGCGCATGCAGGCGGGCAACCTTTCCGGCGGTGAGCGCCAGCAGCTCGCCTTTGCCCGCGCCCTGATGTCGAGCCCGCGGCTCATTCTGCTGGATGAGCCCTCGGCCGCGCTGTCGCCATCCCTCACCGCGCAAGTCTTTGCCGAGGTGCAGAAGCTGCCCGCGACGGGTGCGGCGGTACTCATGGTGGAACAGCGGGCTCGGCAAGCGCTCTCGTTCAGCGACCGCGGCTATATCCTCGATTCCGGCCGCATCGTGCTGACCGATACGGGAAGGGCCCTGCTCGAAAACGAGCAAATGTCCGAGCTTTATCTCGGCAACAAGGACGCTCGGGCGCATCACTGAATAACAACCGACGGGAGAATTCCTATGAGTACAGCAGCGCAAATGAAAGAGCAGACGAGATCGACACGACCGGCACCTTCCAAGATTGCTGCAATGACCGCTTGCCAGGCGCTCAAGGCGATCGATGCGGGTGAGCTCACCTTCGAGGCGTGGACGCGGGCCTGCCTGGAGCGCATCGAAGAGCGCAACCCGGAGGTGAAGGCCTGGGTCCATGTGGTTGCCGATAAGGCGCTGGAGCATGCTCGGGTTGTGGACCGGGGCCCACGCAAGGGACCGGTGGATGGCGTGCCGCTCGGCATCAAGGACATCATGGACACGGCCGACATGCCGACCGAGCTCGGCGACCCCGAAATATTCCCCGGCCGCCAGCCGAAGACCGACGCGGCTGTCGTGACCATGATGCGGGATCTGGGCTTCACCATTCTGGGCAAGAACACGGTGTCGCGGCATTCGATCATGCTGCCGGGACCGTGCCGCAACCCGCATGATCTCTCGCGCACGCCTGGCGCTTCCTCAGCCGGGTCGGCCGCTGCCGTAGCCGATTTCATGACCCCCTTGTCGCTCGGTACCCAGACCGGCGGCTCGATCGTGCGGCCGTCCACCTTCTGCGGCGTGGTGGGCTACAAGCCTACCATCGACACGCTGCCCTATGCGGGGCTACGGCGCTATTCGCGGCCACTGGACACGATCGGCGTGCTGTCGCGGGCGGTGGAGGACACCACTCTGGTGATGCGCGAAGCTATGGGCGATCCGCGCTTCGACGTTACCATTCCGGTACGCCGAGATTTCCGGGTGGGCGTGTGGCGGCCGCGCGAGCTGAAGAACGCCGAGCCCTATGTGCAAGAGATCTTCGAGGACAATGTGCGGGCGCTTTCCGCCGCCGGAGTGAAGGTGGTCGTGCTTGACGTTCCGGCGATGTTCGACGAGATGGCCGAGGAGCACGATGTGATCATGGCTTATGATCTCGCCCGTTCGTTCCGGGAGATCAGGCGCGATCATCTCGACAAATGCGACCCCGAGCTGATCGAGTACCTCGATCTCGGCGACACCTACAGCGATGCCGACTACGGCCGTGTGCTGTCCAAGGCGGATGCCTGCCGGCGCGCCTTCTACGATGTGGCGCGGGATGTGGACATCGTCGTCAGTCCTGCAACGCCGGGTGAAGCGCCGGACGCAAGCTCCACCGGCAGCAACGTTTTCATCAGGCTGTGGACCATCCTGCACAATCCAGCCATCACCCTGCCGGTGACGCGCGGACCGAACGGTCTGCCGATTGGCCTACAGGCGATCGGCTTCGTGAACGAGGATGCCCCGTTCCTCTATTGGGCGCGCTGCCTGGAGGCCATTCTCGGCAACCGTGCCTCGGACGTGTGATCGCTAAAGCGGTTTCGCTTTTCTCGGAATCGCGAAACCGCTCTCGGTTGTTGCTTGGTTGCTGAAGATAGTGGCGCCGGGCGAAAGGAGGCGTTCGCCCTGGCCGTCCCGCCGTGTCTCGGAAGCAGCTAACGCTTACAAGTTGCTGGTTCCCCTGTGGGCGAGGCCATTCGCGATGGCCCTCGGTGTGGTAGCGCGTTCAAAGGCCGGTGACGGCAGGAAACGATTTCGGAGACAGTGAGTGACACAGCATATTTCCACCGGCCCGCTCAAGGGGGTGACCGTGATCGAGCTCGCCCATGTGATGGCCGGGCCGACCTGCGGCCGGATGCTCGCCGACATGGGTGCCGATGTGATCAAGGTGGAGCGCATTCCCCATGGCGACGATACAAGGCGCGACACCATGCCGAACGAGGCGGGCAATCCCGACAGCCACGCCTTCATGATGATGAACCGCAACAAGCGGGGCATCGCGCTCGACCTCAAGACCGAGGACGGCCGTGCCATCCTGCGGCGCTTGCTGGCCAGGGCGGACGTGCTGGTGGAGAACTACCGGCACGACACGATGAGCCGCCTGGGGCTGGGCTGGGAGACCCTGAGCCAGGAGTTCCCGCGGCTGATCTACTGCGCGGTCTCGGGCTTCGGCCGCACCGGGCCCTATGCCCATCGCGGCGGGTTCGACCTCATCGCCCAGGGGATCAGCGGGCTCATGAGCATCACCGGCGAGGGTCCCGGGCGGCCACCGGTGAAGGTGGGCCCGCCGGTCACCGATATCACCGCCGGGATCCTGGCGGCGATGGGCGTGGTGGCGGCCCTCTATGCCCGCCAGAACACGGGCAAGGGCCAATTCGTGGACACCTCGCTGCTGGAAGCCGGGGTGATCTTCACCTACTGGCACTCGGCGATCACCTTCGCCACCGGCGATTGCCCCGGCGCCCTGGGCTCCGCCCATCCGCTGAGCGCGCCCTATCAGGCCTATCAAGCCGCTGACGCGTGGATCAATGTCGGCGCGGCGAGCCAGCCCAACTGGCTGCGCATGGTGAAGATCCTCGGCGCGCCCGAGCTGGCGGAGGACCCGCGCTTCCGCGAGAACACGGACCGCATGGCCAACAAGGAGGCTTTGGACGCGGTGCTCGAGCCCCTGTTCAAGCAGAAGCCCGCGGCCGAATGGCTGGCGGCGTTCGAAGCGGCGGGGGTGCCGGCAGGCCCCATCCTGCGCGTGCCCGACATGCACAAGGACCCGCAGGTGATCGCGCGCGATCTCGTGCCGACGGTGCAGCATTCCAAGCGCGGCGAGGTCAAGACCATCGGCTTTCCCGTCAAGTTTTCCGATACCCCGGTGAAGATTTCGCGGG